>CAYOHA010000301.1:0-3536 GCA_964403625.1 uncultured Dehalococcoidales bacterium
ATGTTTGCTTATGATTATTCGGCTAAATACTGCGTGCGGGTATGGGGGGCCATCGTTAAACCGTCGTTATATAACGAGTGTCTGCGACTTGGAGTAAAAATATATGATCGGGTAATGGTAACCAGCCTGCTTAATAAAGGAGGTAAACAGGGGGCCCCGATTGTTGGTGCTACGGGGGTGAATGTACATACCGGTGAATTCTATATCTTTAAAGGGAAAACTTCTGTACTTTCAATGTTTATGCCTCAGCGGCAGTACATTTTTTCCACAGAACTGAAAGGGCTGGCTACCACTCACCGCCCAGCTACTTCATCAGGAGATGGACATGCTATCGCCTGGAAGGCTGGCGCCGAGTTTGCCCAGGTTGAGCACTCCGGATATGGCGGTGGCCTTCCTTATGGTTATCCGCAGTATGGTGTTGGAAACACAGGGAATACCTGGTATGCCTGTACTATGGTTGATGCAAACGGAAAGGAAATTCCTTGGATAGACCGGGATGGGCGGGTTCTGAAAACTGTTTCGGAACGGTACCATCCAGCGCCGGAGCAGAAATACTTCCTGGATATGGGTCGTGGGTATGATTATAGAAGCCCTTCACTTATTCCGGATTGGCGTGAACGGGTGAAGAAGGGTGAGTTTACTCTACCAATCTACGCTGACCTTGCTTCGATGCCGGAGCACGAACGGAGGGTCATCTTTGGAATGATGGTGGCCCAAGAAGGCAGGACCCTGATTCCGATATACCGGACGTACACTCAAGCTGGATTTGATCCTGATAGAGATCTGCTCCAATCTTATGATGGTGGGTGGGGTGGGCTGGGACCTCCGCAGTGGCGTTCCTATTCTGCCGGGACATCATCCGGTGGTGGCCTGGTTGTTGACTGGGACCTGAAGACGAGTTTAGATGGTCTTTACGCTGCCGGTGGGCAGGTCTTTGCTAATGGTGACCATGCCTACGCAGCGGCTACGGGGAGGTATGCAGGTAGGAAGGCGGCTGAGTACGCAATGGGTGCTGAAGAGGTGGCAGTAGACCGCAGACAGATAGATATAGAAAAAATCCGTGTCTATGCTCCACTGCAACGGGAGAAAGGTATGGACTGGAAAGAGCTTAATGCCGGAATATGCAAAGTAATGCAGGACTATTGTGGTGAGTTAAAGAATGAGGAATTACTCAGGATAGGCTTGAAATGGCTGGATGAAATGGAAACTGGTGAGGCAAATACTACCCGTGCCCGGAACCCGCACGAGCTTCTAAGACTGCTGGAAGTCTTTAACATTATCACAGTTGGAAGGATGATGCTCGAAGCCAGCCGGGCAAGAAAAGCCAGTAATCCCTTCCTTGGATTCACCAGGACGGACTATCCTGAAGTCGACCCACCTGAGTGGCATAAATGGGTAACAATAAAGTTGGATAAGGAGAATGTTAAGGTGGGTGAACTGAATCTTGATTATTATGGTGATCTGGAAAAGAACTACCAAGCCCATTGCGGGTTATAAAACGAGAGGAGCAAAATGACACAAGAAGATGTGCGTATGTTTCCAAATATAATAACGCCAAGCAATCCGGTAATTTTCAACGAGGAAGTCTGTAAAGGCTGCAACAAATGTGTAGAAGTATGTATGATGGACATATTGATGCCTAATCCGGAGAAAGGCAAACCACCGATTGTACTGTATCCGGACGAATGTTATTATGACGGCGTGTGTGTTCAGCACTGCCCGCTATGGCAGAAGGGTGCTATCATACTCAATCATCCGCTTAACCAGAGGGTACGCTGGAAACGCAAGACAACCGGCGAACACTTCCGCCTCGGTATGCCCAACCCGCCACCACCCAACACCAGACCGCCCGTCGGCGGCTGGGAAGCTAAAGCTTGAAACTGAGGTATGATATGAGTAATGCCACTAATTCTATGAAATTTATGTATAACATGGAAAGGTTTGCCACGCAGATTTATAAAACGCAGCGCGGTGCGTTCAAACAAGAAGAAATTATCAAAAGGCTTGTAGCGGCGGCTGAGAACGAGCAGCAACACGTTGATGTACTTCGGGATCGTATTCTTGAGTTAAATGGGACTAAATCTCGCCTGGGATTCTTATTTCAGACTGCGGGCAGAATACTCGGTCTGATAGTCAGGATATTTGGTAAAGTATTTATTTTGAAGACTGACATCTGGATCGAAAGAAGGGCTGTTAAAGACTACGGCGGTTATTTGGATAAGGTTGAATTTGATAAAGATACTGTAACTCTGTTAGAACGCGTGATCCTTGATGAGCAAAGGCATATAGAAACCTGGGGAAATTCTGCTAAGATGCTTAAATGAAAGGATTAAGACTTATAAAGCATTTGGTCTTGGTTAAAATAGGAGATAATATGAAGGTAAAAGCCAACGGTATCTTAATGAACTACGAAATTCAGGGAAAGGGAACGGATCTTGTCCTTATTCACGGCATGGGTGACAATCTTAGTATGTGGTATCATCAGGTCCCCGTTTTTTCAAAACATTACCGGGTTGTTATATATGATACTAGGGGAGCTGGTGAAACGGAAATCCCAGAAGGCGAATATTCACTTTCTGTCTTGACTGAGGATGCTTATCAATTAATGAAAGCAATAGGAGTGAAGGATGCCTGCTTTCTGGGTTATTCAATGGGAGGACGTATTGCTCTCGAGTTAGCAATAAAGCAGCCTGAGATGGTAAAGGCGGTCATCCTCTCCAGCAGTCCTATCTTTCTGAACCCACCACCTACTCAGAATATACAGCGGCGACCGCCTATGCCGATGCCCGATTTACTGAGTAAAGATGGGCTAGAAGCATTTGCCGAAATGCATGCCACCAGTGCCTTCTCACCTGGTTATAAGTCAAAAAATCCTGCTGAGTTTGAAAGGTATATGAAGGTTAAGTTGCTGAATAAACCGGAAAACCTTAGCCGGTTAATGCGGTCATTAGGCGGAATCGGCAGTCCGCCTGACCTGAGCAGAGTAAAATGCCCTGTCTTAATAATAGCCGGAGAATTCGATTCTCTTATCAGCCTGGAGTCTGTTAAGCAGTTACAGAAAGCCTTGTCTGATTCGAAGCTGGTTATCTTACCCACCGGTCACGCTGCAGCGGTCGAACAGCCGGAACGATTCAACTCGATAGTACTGGACTTTCTTTCCGAAGTAAACAAAAGTAAGTAAACTAATAGGATAAACCTGTAAACCGTAAGCTATATTGTAAACAATTTTCCAACCTATCTTAGGAGGATTTTACTATGTCACAGAATCTTTATAGTAAAATGCAATTATCAAAACAGAAAATACTGGTGGTTGGTGGTGTAGCCGGTGGCGCATCTTGTGCGGCACGGGCACGCCGGCTTTCCGAAGAAGCCACGATTATAATCTTTGACCAGGGTCCTCATGTTTCCTTCGCAAACTGTGGTTTACCGTACTATGTCGGTAATGTTATTGCCAAAGAGAAAGACCTTGTGATAATAACACCTGATGTTTTTAAGAAGAGGTTCAATATTGATGTCAGAATACTCAGTGAGGTTCA
>CAYOHA010000302.1:0-3535 GCA_964403625.1 uncultured Dehalococcoidales bacterium
AGGTTTCGAGCAGAATGGGGAAGTCTTCGTATTCTATAATCGCATCGAGCAATTTCTGTGACCTGAAACGGTTCATCCACAGGGGCATTCTTTCACCTACCCGACTGTGTGGCAGAAGTAAAGCTCGCCCGGCACATTCTCTGAACCTGGCGCCAAAGAACCCTGAGCTCTCAAGTCGTTTTCTTAGAAGTGGTATGAGGGTAGCACTTGATACTAGCTTTAGTACCTCATTACCCCGTATTTCAGGAGGTAATGTAAACACTATACAATCATTGCTGGTATAGATCTCCAGACGCTGTCCGTACTTTGCTTCCCAGGCTGTGTCCAGAGCCATAGCCAGAGGGCGATTCACTCGATTGCCCCACAATGTGTGTATCACTAGCTGGTTTCCAGGTGTTCCACCGGGACCGGAGTTGACGAACTCAAGAAGAATATGGTGCCTGTGAGGCAGGTCATCTCCGGTAATCTCCTTCTGGCGTTTCAGAAAATTAATCAACTCTTCGGCAGCTTCCTTGTCCAAATATTTTTCGTTTTGCAGGACATCAGCTAAATTAGTGTCTTCCAGCCTTTGGTTCACTAATTCCAGAAACTCACCGATACGCTCTGAGAAGTGGAAATCCCGATAGTTCTCCTCGCCGCGCCAGAAGGGCGTAGCTATAACACTAGGATTACCGGGAAGAACGAAGACATCGTTATGGGTGATACTTTCAATTCTCCAGTTTTGAGCGCCCAACGAAAAAGTCTTCCCGACCGATGACTCCCAGACAAACTCCTCGTCAAGTTCGCCAATAAGAGCATTGGTCTCCCGATGGCGAAGGCGGAAATAGCCGCGGTCAGGAATGACCCCACCTGATGTATACAACGCTAAGAGAGCTCCCTTCTTAGCGATGATGGTATTATCAATTCTATCAATGGAGACCTGAGGTCTTAGTTCACGAATCTGACTATCGGCGTACCGACCAGCCAGCATATTCAAAACTAAATCAAACTGCTGGCGACTCAGGGAATGGTAGGGGAAGCTTGTTATAATTTGGGCATAGAGTGCGTCAATATCCCACTTCTCAACTCCAACCATAGAGACAATTACCTGTGCCAGAACATCAAGCGGGCAGTTGATGGACTTGATGGCTTCCATATCTTGATTGACGATTGTAGTAGAGAGTACCGCTGCTTCCAAAAGGTCGTGGGAATATGTTGGGAAAATAGTCCCTTTGCATATCTTACCTACTTGATGCCTAGAACGGCCCAAACGCTGGATTGCCGATGAAATTGTGGGCGGTGATTGTATTAAAAGTACTTCATCCAGAATCCCGATATCAATACCCAGCTCGAGTGAATTTGTAGCGATGACAGCTTTCAATTCACCATCCCTTAGCTTGCGTTCAACTTCAGTACGTATCTCTCGAGAGAGGGAGCCGTGGTGTACATAGGCAATTGGTAGCTCTTCTCCCTCATTAATATCCAGCGCAAGTCTCTCACAGAGGCGCCGGCTGTTGGCGAATATGAGTGTTGAACGGTTCCGCCTAATAATTTCCTTCAGTTCAACGGCAAGAGGAGCCCATACCGATTCTTTGCCCTGATAGATAACAGGTTTAGGAAACCGTACCTGTAAGTCATAGTTCCTCTTGGTCCTAGAAGTCACAATCGTCGCTGTCCGTGGGGTATAAGTGGCATTCTTGGGATCTCCACTAATCTTGAATCCACCGACAAACCTGACTGCTGGTTCTATTGGTTTAATAGTCGCCGATAGCGTAACACGTTGAAACTCACCAGATAGCGGCACCAGACGCTCTACAGCCGTCATTAAATAGACGCCACGCTTTGTACCTAACACGGCATGGATTTCATCAAGTATGACTGTGGATAGATTCTTCAATACTCCCCTACCGCTCGTAGAACTTAACAATATATTTAAACTTTCCGGGGTGGTAATAAGTATTTCAGGTGGATAACGCAGCATCTGAGTACGTTCTGATTGCTTTGTATCGCCACTCCGGGTCTCAACTCTAATATTTGGAAAAGCTACACCTGATTTTTCAAACTTTTCCTGCAACTCTTCAAGAGGTTTCAGGAGGTTGCGTTGTACGTCATTATTGAGTGCTTTAAGTGGTGAGATGTAAAGAATACTGGTATATCCGGTAGCTGTTTGCCCGGACACCAGTTGATTAATTGCCCAGAGAAAAGAGGCCAGAGTCTTGCCACTCCCGGTCGGTGCAGTAATAAAAACATGACTACCGCTAGAAATTTGCTGCCAGCTATGTTCCTGGACTTCAGTTGGCTCACCAATCCTCTCCAGAAACCATTGGGCAATAATTGGGTGAAAGCGTGACAGAATATCCATATTATAAACTTCTCCTATGGGGAGTAAAGTGACTTCGGAATTATGAAAATATCCTAGCACATTTTTTCTGGAGAATGAAAGATATTTTTATTGGGGTACTAAAATTTATAACGATGAGTGTGATAATGTACCTAGATACTATAGTATATTTAGATTCGGTTTCAGTATTTTCCGTATCAGTAACAGTGTGTTTCTGATATACTATCTTCGATAGAATCAACAGAACTTGAGGTAAGATATGGAATACACAGAAGGAGACATTAGATTAAATGGAATAAATATTCACTATTATCGCACCGGAGGGAAGGGGCCGCCATTTGTCTTACTTCATGGTGCGACTGATAATGGCCTTTGTTGGACTCCGGTGGCTGAAAAACTTGCCGACATATACGATGTTATTATGCCCGATGCTCTGGGCCACGGCTTATCCGATAGGCTAAGCCCTGACTTCGAGTCTGGGAATAACGTCATACTGATGGTTAAGTTGATACAGAGACTCGGTCTCGACAAACCTGTAATTATGGGGCATTCCATGGGTGCTGGTACTACTACCGGAATAGCTATCGAATATCCCATGTTGCCTAGGGCAATCATCCTCGAAGACCCGGGCTGGCGAACTGATGAAGAACTTGCCTCGGAAAGGGATGACTCAAGGAGTAAACAGAGGGAGTCTTTCGCCAAGATATTTGCAGGCTACAGTAAGCGTACACTGGAAGAACTGATTGACGAGTGCCGGACGAACAACCCACTGTGGTCGGAAGCTGAGATTGGTCCCTGGGCGGCTGCCAAACTTCAGTTCGACCCAGCTCTTTTTTCTGTAAATCGATTTGAGATACCCTCTTATATAGAGCAGGTGCCGAAAATACAATGCCCGACGCTACTTATAACTGCTGAAAACGGCATCGTGTCGGCAAAAACAGCTGAGCACGCATCAAAGCTATGGACGTCGAAGAGTCCGTTCCGGAGCATTCGTATTAAAGGGGCCGGGCATAATATCCGGCGCGAGCGGTTCGATGAATTCATGGCAGCGTTGAATAATTTTCTTGAAGAGATATCTGCTTAACCTTTGAAAACAAAACAAACAGTATTACCAAAGCAAATTGCGAAATGTGCAAATTATCTAGCTCTTAAATCTAATACCCCCACCCTGAGATGCTCCCGCCTGCCAAAGTCTTGTACGGCGGGCAGGTCGCT
>CAYOHA010000303.1:0-3533 GCA_964403625.1 uncultured Dehalococcoidales bacterium
TAACTGCCCAGGGAGTCTTCGACAATTTATAGGGTGCTCCCGGGTATTTAAGTATACCCGTCTCCGGGTGCTCAATCTCTATAAAGAAGTTACGAGCGACTAACTGTTCGCAGGTATCCAGGTCCTTCATTGTTCGAACAGGTGAGCAGGGAACACCTTCGTGCTGCGCTGCCTGGCTTATCTCTTCCATAGTATGTTCTCTCATCCAGCCGGTTATCATTTGAGTAACCTTTTCCACATTCTCAGCACGTTTGGCATTATCCTGGAACCACTCCTCTTTGGTCCAATCTGGATTTCCTATCATTTTTACGAGATTCGGCCATACCAGATTCCCAATCAAAGACATGGCAACATAGCCATCCTTGCAGGGATACATTACCCTGTTACCTCCTCTTCTCTTGCTCCTGTCCCGTGAATGGGAGACGCCTGTATAGCAGTACCGATAGAGGTCAAGGCGTGCAACAGAAGTAAGAGCTTCTTGCTCTGACAGGTCTATGTGCTGTCCCAGACCGGATATATTTCGGGTCATAATGGCAGACATCGCTCCCGCGGCACCGGTCGCCCCACTCAGAAAATCAGCCATATGCATCGGCACCTTTAAAGGAGGTTGCTCAATACTATCCACTCCCTCACCGGGATTATTGTAAGCGTTTCCACTCATGCTATAACTGATCAGATCAGAGCTTTTGTAATCATGATAAGGACCCGTCTGCCCGAAAGGTGTTATCGATATCATTACCAATGCGGGATTTAGATTGCGAAGGTCTTCGTACTCAAGGCCGAGCCGTTTTATCTCCTCGGGTGGATTGCTTTCGATAAGCAGATCAACTTGACTTACCAACTCCCTGAAAATCTTCACCCCTGTAGCAGTCTCCAGGTTAAGGGTTGCCCCCAGTTTATTCGTATTAAGGAATAGAAACAGACCACTCTTCTCCGAGTGGGGAATGTCTCCAGGGTATGGTCCGGCCCTTCTAGCTTCATCGCCAAGTCCGGGCTCCTCTACCTTGATTACCTTCGCCCCCATATCACCAAAGAGCTTTCCGCAATACGATCCAGAGACAGACTGACTCCATTCAATTACGTTTAATTTACCAAGGGCTGATGAATTCATTATAGCCTCCTTTCGAGCGGTTATTCTCACACCGGAGTTAGCAGATGACATTGTCCTTCTCAAGTTGTCTTATCTCTTCCTCAGGCATTGATAATAACTCACCAAAAACGTAGTCGTTATGTTCGCCAATTAGAGGTGCGTGGCTGTAATTTCCGACGTCGGTGTCGCTTGGGTTCCAGGGCAAGCCGGGTACCCAGCGCTTCCCTATGGTCGGCTCCTCTATGTCAACAAAGAATGCACGCTCTATCAAATTAGGTTCAACCTCAAGTTCGGTCACATCGAGACACACCCCTGCCGCTACACCCGCACTCTGAAGTATCTTCATAACTGCATAATCGGTATGTTGTATTGTCCATTCTTGCACAAGTTCATCTAAATCTGCCTGATTATTCCAGCGACTTATCTGATCACTGAACTCCTCTCTCTGTATCCATTCAGGATTACCAATGGCATTACAGAAGGCATTCCATTCGGTATCTCCGGAAATGGCAATAGCTACCCATCTGTCTTCTCCTTGGCAGCGGTAGCACCCATGAGGGGCCATGATACTGTCACGATTCCCTGCTGGCTGACTGACTCTACCATTCATCGAGTAGTCCAATACTAGATCACCAAGTGAATTTATGCTTTCCTCGGTCATAGTTATCTCTATGTATTGTCCTTCACCTGTTTCTGAGCGATGATGCAGAGCTGCCAGCATAACAAACACCCCATGTACAGCTACCATCGCATCCGTCCAACCTCTGGTGCCGATTACACATGGCGTGCCGTCCGCATAACCATTTACCGATAGTACCCCGCTAAAGGCATCGACAACAGGGGCATAAGCTGGGGTTTCTTTGTATGGACCGGTCCTCCCGTATCCTGTGGCTACATAGAAAATAATATCGGATTTAATCTTCTTTAATTCCTGATAACCTAATCCCCACCGGTCCATCACCGCTCCTCCGAAGTTTTCAGTTACAACATCGCTTACCTTGACAAGCTTCTTTATAAGTTCTATTGCCCGGGGCTGTTTCATATTCAGGGTAATACTTTTTTTACTGCAGTTCAGAGCAGCGAAATCTGCGCTCTGATCCGTTTGTGTAACACGCTCTTTAACTGTGGCCAGGCGTGTTACGTCGGGGCGTAGCTTTGTCTCGATTTTAATGACTTCTGCCCCCATTACCGCCAGCCATTGAGTCATATGTGCGCCTGCTTCCGCCGTGGTAAAATCAACTACTCTGATACCTTTTAATGGTAGCTGTTGCACTTTTCTACTCCTATTTGTATTTTATTAAGCAGGCTCGGTGAAAATTCAGCTGCTATTTTAACGCTCCCTTTTGTTCAAGAACTGCTATCTCGTCTTTCGATAAACCCAAGATATCCTCTAGAACATACTGGTTATGCTGACCCAACATGGGCGCGGGGCGATAGATTCCGCCTGAAGTCTCACTCATTCTCCAAGGCAGGTTAACAATAAAATCAGCTCCCGTGATAGGGTGCTCCACACATGTAAAGTCTTCTCTTTCCTGGAAATGAGGATTAAGGTAACACTCACCGATATCCATAACAGGGCAGGCTGCTACATCGACACGCTGGA
Source organism: uncultured Dehalococcoidales bacterium (assembly GCA_964403625.1). Taxonomy (GTDB): domain Bacteria; phylum Chloroflexota; class Dehalococcoidia; order Dehalococcoidales; family UBA2162; genus CAYOHA01. Next base: position 2,694 of record CAYOHA010000303.1, read on the forward strand.
GGATATCGGTAACCTCATCGGGGGTATAATTAACCGTCCAGGAGGTAATAATATTATCTAATTCTTCCTGGTGACTGAGCCTACCCTCCCGGGTATTAAATATCTCCGCTCGAAGTGAGGGCGGGGCACCCATTGCCTGAACCAGCATTTCCCATTCTTCCTCTGTCTTTACCGCAATCGATACCCACTTATCCTCACCCTTACACCGATAATTATTATGCGGTGCCATCATGGGATGTCGATTGCCCTGAGTTCCAGGATTCCTGCCTGTTGCCTGACAATACAAAAGCGCCTCGCCGAGGCAGCTGACCAGTGCCTCAAGCTGTGCCACCTCGATATTTTGTCCCTCCCCTGTACGTCTACGGTGGATCAGGGCAGCGAGGATTGCCAAAGCAGCGTTGGTAGCAGCACTGAAATCTGAATATGCTACGTGTATTCCAACGGCCTTTCCTCCACGATACCCAATCATCCCCGTCAGTCCAGAGAGAGCCGCTATACCTGGAGCATAAGCGATCGTGTTCCAGTGAGGACCCCAGCTACCAAGACCCGGCATCGAGACCATAATTAGGTCAGGCTTTTCACGGCGTAGTGAGTCGTAATCCAAGCCAAACCTTTTCATCACTCCGGGGGCGAAATTCTCAAGTACTACGTCGCTTACCCTTACCAATTTCTTCAGTAACTCAGCACCCTCAGGTTTGGTCATGTCCACAGTAATACCTAACTTGTTGCGATTGATGGCATGAAACCCGGGGTCGGTCTCCGGAGATCGTTCAACATTGTCTGGCGAGAACCTGGTAGTATCTAATCTCGTAATTGTCTCCACCTTAATCACTTCGGCTC
>CAYOHA010000304.1:0-1896 GCA_964403625.1 uncultured Dehalococcoidales bacterium
AGGTGGAAAAAGTGTACAGAAAGCATCATAGCCTTAATAAAGGTGACGTAATTTGGTGCTTTTTTTATTTTTATACGAACTGCAGTTTTATTTTAAAATAGGATAGTATTATGAATAGTCTCGTTCGCTTCTTACGAAATCTACAGTTTCACATACCAGTGAGTATCCGACTAACATTCTTTCTCATCATCGATCCAGGTTCTGTTATGGTTACTCAGGTATATGTAAAAAGTTAAAAACTTTCCCCTTTCAGTTTGAAGTACAAAGTAAGTTAGTGAAGAAGAGAAATCGCCTTAAGAGGTGACTACTATAGAAATCAACCCCGATATGAATATCGAAATCAGCTAATCCCATAGGAAAACCAAGGGAGAGTTTCTTATATGGGTAGTATCATTACTGATAGAAGTTGAATCACAGTAATCGGAATATTCGAAGATGGAGGTGCTATATGCTTCACTCAGCAATAACACTGGACTCTACAATGAAGACCTGGGATGCATTATTAGCATTAAGTGAATATCATGACGATACTATTGTCGTGATCCGAAGGCGTAAAGAGACAACAGTCTGTTGGTATATTAGACACGTCGCAGACTTCAAAAAATTCAGTGCCTCAACTGGCCTTGAGACTTTGGAAAAAAGTTTTAACCTGCATGAACCCATGGGTGATAAGACCTATCAGATACGGCACATACCTCGAGACCAGATGGACAAGTTGTCCGGTATCCTGCTTGACGGAGAGCGGTTTATTGGGGTTCTATTAGAACAGACAAAATCGGCAGTGAGTTTTGGCATCGATTTAGGAACCTTGGAGGCATATGAGTACGTCCCTCCCTCCCACTCTCCGCACACGACGCCAGTGCAAATCTCACCCTATCCCCGTTTGGAAGCCCCCGATAATGTGAATCCTAGTCAGGAGTTTGATTTGATAATTGGACTAAGCCGGGAACACGTTGACGGCACAGTTGGTCCTCGGATGATGGAATTTACCGTCACTGAAGAAGAGTTTGACATGACCGTCCAAGTATTCGCCGATGGCTTTAGTTCGCCAGAGAATGAGGGCTTCCGCCGTAACCTACACGTCAAGCGGAGCAACTTCGAAGAAGCCGAGACCAAGGTGAAGCTAATTGCACCGGCGATCAGTGAGTTACTGAAAACTATGCTTGAAGTGCAGTATTCCTACAAAGGTAACGTGGTGGGGAAAGCCTGGCGGGAGATATATGTTGTTCCTACTAATACTCCTGTCCCGACAGATAAACCAAAGACCGGGGCTAGAGCTATATCCAACCTGGAGCCGGATAAAACACCGGATCTTACTGTTACTATTTCAAAAAGGGAGAAAGGTCAACTCCTTTTATGGGCCTTCGATTCCAACCTTGTGAAATTGCCATCTTTTTCCGAACCTCCTAAATCTGAATTTAACCAGGATAGTGCTCGAACCTTTGCCTTCACTAATATTAAGAGTATCGCCGAAGCAGAAGGCAAATTCATCGATGAAAAATTAAGAGGAGTTGGTCGAATAATAGCTCGTAAAATGCCCCGGGAGTTCTGGGAAATACTGGATATGGTTTGGACATACGTGAAAGAAACATCGCCGGGGCAAGTGCCTACTTTACTATTTATTAGTGAAGACCCTTATATTCCGTGGGAGCTAGCTATCATCGAAAAGCCATTTGTCAAATCGACACTAATCGATTCTAGTCGTCCTCCATTCCTTGGTGCCCAACTTAAAGTCGGTCGGTGGCTACCGGCTGGTGTAGAAATGCCCGAAGGTAGTTTATTTCCACAACTTCCACCGGATACCAATATTGATATTACCACATTAGCCCTCGTCATAGGTGATTATAAGGGGAAACAAGCATTACCTGAGGCAATCGAAGAAGGAAAGGATCTCAA
>CAYOHA010000304.1:1906-3517 GCA_964403625.1 uncultured Dehalococcoidales bacterium
GTTTGCCCGGCAGTCTGGCTAGATGCTACACTTGATGACGTAAACAACCTTATGGCGGACTCTCTAAGTATAGAGGGAGAAGAAGTAAGTGTCCAGGCTGTTCACTTCGCCTGCCATGGTGCCGTCTTTCCCGCTGATGCCAGGTATTCCGGTATTATGCTTAGTGATACAGGTTTGCGATTAAGTGAAGATATGATTATGGGCACTGAGATGCCTCCAAAGCAACAACCCTTTGTCTTTCTAAATGCCTGTGAGGTGGGACTGGCTTCAGAAATTTTAGGTGCTTATGGAGGCTTCGCCGCAGCATTTGTGAATGAAGGTGCTCGTGGATTTATTGCTCCGCTGTGGAAGGTGAATGACAAGATAGCCCATGAAATAGCCATCAAATTCTATACGCGAACTCTTACCGATGGAGTCGATGTCTCGGAGGTCATGCGCGAAGTACGTAAAGGGTTTGACATGACACAGGAGGTTCCGGCGTCTACCTACCTTGCCTATGTATTTTATGGTCATCCAAATCTGGTCCTACGAAAAGTATAATGACATCTTCCGGCATTGTTATAGCCAAAAGTATTAAGGAGGTGATTTATGCCAAATCTTGATGGAAGTAGTATTCCAATAGAAATTGCTCCAGGTTACCGGATAACTGCCCCCGGATTAATCGGATCTGTAACCACTCGCGAAGGCGTTACGGCTGAAGTGGGACCGGAAATAACTACTCGTGCTTTCATCGATACACTTGAGATTGCTGGGATTACCGACTCCTTTACCGTCGAAATGGATGTGCAAAGTGTCGAGGTTCCAGGACTTGAATCTATACTTCGGACTCCGATGAACGAAGACGGTATGTTATTCGAGGTTCCTTACCCAAATGAGGATGAAGCGCAGGTGGTACTCGCGGTTGATGAGGATGGTACGATATCATGGAACTTCCCTCTGGATGAGCAGAATCGAATTGAGACCCCGGAAACGCGTGGAGCTGGAGATTACCAGAAGTTCATCATTCGCCGCAATGTCTCTACTACTACCACTGAATCTGCAAATCGTAGTATTTTTGGCCTGGCAGGCAAGAAGCTTCTCAAAGTACTCATATACCCGGTTAGTGACATTGTTCTGGGGAAAATCGGAGACTTTTTCGCAAATAAGTGGGAGAAGAAGAACCGCCCCTACCAAGTTAGGAGTTTTACCCCAACAAATTACCTGCAAAAAGGAGTCCCAGATCTTAGTCTGGCGGATTGGACAAAACTTGCCGCCGGTCCTGCTCTCCTCTTCATTCATGGTACTACCAGCACTACCCAGACCGGGTTTGCTAATTTATCGCCTAATACTCTGGTACACCTGCACCAGGTCTACCAAGACCGGGTCTTTGCTTTCAATCACTTTACCTTGAGTGAAAGCCCGGAGCAAAACGCTGACTGGTTCATGAAACAGCTCCCGTCTGGACTATCTTTCAAAGACATCGATATCATCTGCCATAGCCGAGGTGGATTGGTTGCCCGGATGCTTGCCGGTGAACTCAATCCTGAAACCAGGCCTAGGTTCTCTGTTAGACGCATCGTTTTTGTGGGTTCTCCGAATAACGGCACCGCTTTAGCCGACCCTGATAATCTT
>CAYOHA010000305.1:0-3465 GCA_964403625.1 uncultured Dehalococcoidales bacterium
AGAGTATCAGACTTCCTCTTCATATTTCTCCAAAATGGTATCGGAAAAGTTGACATTACTAGATACAAGCTGGACTGTGTCCACTTCCTCAAGCTTGCGTAATAGCTTCAGCGTTTGCAAGGCTTGCTTTTCCTCAAGTTCGATGGTGGTCTTGGGTACCATAGATAGCTCGGACGATGCTATAGGTATGTTTTTCTCTTCCAGGGCTACTCTAACTGTTTCAAAGTCCTCAGGTTTAGTGTAAATCTCTATATGGTCGGCTTCTACGTTAACGTCCTCAGCACCGGCATCTATAGCCAGTAAAGCCAGTTCCTCAGTATTTTGACCATTGATATCGACAACAATCAGTCCTTTCGATTCAAAAAGCCAGGATACACAACCATTTTCTCCAAGGCTACCACCGTGGCGTGAAAATATGTTACGTGTTTCCTGCAGAGTCCGGTTGCGATTATCACTTAGAGCTTGTACCAGGATAGCTGCTCCGCTGGGGCCATAACCCTCAAGAACCATCTCAACCAGACTGGCTCCTTCCATCTCACCGCTGCCCCGCTTAATTGCCCTTGTTATATTCTCCAGCGGCATATCGTTATCGCGAGCCTTCTGGATGGCCAGCCGCAACCGGAAATTGCCGTCCGGATCGCTCCCTCCCTCACGCACGGCGACAATAATCTCACGTGTAAACTTGGTAAAAAGTTGACCCCGTTTGGCGTCAGCTAATCCTTTGGTATGTTTAATATTTGCCCACTTAGAATGCCCTGACATAGCAAGACCTCCTTGGTCAACCAATTGACTCTATGCATAATTTTATCACCAAACCAACACACGGTCAAAGGAAACAAGCCCCTCCCTAACTCTTTTCCTTGTTGTCTCTTCTTCATCAAAACCAGAATGCGATATAAATCACATACAGAACCATCTCCAACAGCTAAAATGGGTTTACTTGAGAGAAGACAATCTTAAGAAAGAAGGTGATATCAATGTCGAGATGGAGATTGAAAGGATGTCCCCGATGCGGTGGTGATCTCTTCATTGAGAAAGGCTTTGATAACTGGTACGAACAGTGTCTGCAGTGTTCCTATCGGTTAGAGTTAAGAAAAATTAACCGGGAGAAAGATTCAGTCCCAGCTGGAAGAACAGCGTCTAAAATACGTGTTAAAAACAAGGAATAGTCGTCATCAGGGTGAAGTGGGGTTGAGGTGTGGGTGATAAATGTGAGTCGAGGGTTAATCCTCGACTCACATTTCTAGTTTTTATCAACCTCTGTCAACTTGAGAAGAAATTTGTGTTTGAGTAGAATATTATCTAAAAGGAGTCATTGATATGTCCTTCAATAGACCTGAAATTATCCGACCTCCGAGTGAGTGGCGGAGTTATTATCTGCCTTTAACAAGTGGCTGCTCCAATAACACCTGTACTTTCTGTAATTACTACGGTTCTAAACTGCAACTGAGGGACATAGATGAGGTTAAAAGGGAGATAGATGCCGTATCCCTTTATGTAAAAAATGGCTTTCGTCTCGCCGGAATGCCAGACATCGTTTACATTATTGCTCACGAGTGGGATGGTAAAGGAATTTTCCTGCAGGATGCCGATGCTCTAGTCTACCCGTTTCTTAAAATGAAACAGGTACTGGAATATCTCAATGAGAGATTACCGTCAGTGGAGAGGGTGGCTACCTATGCCACAGCACTAGATATTCTGCGGAGGAGTCCTGGAGAGCTTGAGGACTTGAAAAATCTCAAGCTAGGAATTATCTATATGGGACTGGAGAGTGGTGATGATGAGATACTGCAGAAAATAGATAAAAAGATAAATTCCCGGCAGATGATAGAAGCTACCAGGAGAGTAAAAAAAGCTGGAATATTGATATCTGTCATGGTTATCCTGGGGCTTGGCGGTACCGAAAAAAGCGAGACCCATGCCTTTGAAACAGCCAAAGTCTTGAGCCAAATGGATCCCCACTATGTCGGAGCTCTAACACTGCTCTTCACTCCGGGCACTCCGATACATCAGGAGTTGCAACGGGGTAGCTTCTCTCCCATTTCCCAGTTCCAGTCCCTTAAGGAGCTATTGACAATCATAGAAAATTCCAGCTTTACCGATTGCTTTATCAGTTCGATGCATGCCTCAAACTACCTTGCCGTTCGGGGAAGATTGCCTCAGGACAAAGATAGAATGATAGCCCAATTAAAGAGTATGATAGACGAAGGAGACCCCTCTCTGCTTCGCCCCGAAATGTTCAGAAGACTTTAACTATACTCTTAACCGTTTTGGCTTAGTGCTGTACTTTGACTTCTTCGCATGATTCCCTGAAGCTTTAGACTCTACCCTTTTATGTGATTTTTTCAGGCTATTGTTCTCAAGCCTTCTGCTGCCGGAAGTGGACATTCCACTTAAGGCACAACTGGCTGATGAAGTTTTTCGTCTCTGGATTCCTTGCATTATATAATTCAGCGAGAAAACCATGCAGTAATTCTCCACCACTCATTCCGGGTGTAGGTTCTTCTGGTCCTGGCAAGTTGACATACACTATCTCGTTCATTATCTTCTGATATTCTATTGATTGCGGCATCATTAACCTCCATAGTTGGTATTTTCTTAATAAATATTATATCGAAATTGTACTTATCCTAAAAGGGGGATAAATCAGTCACAATAAACTATTTAGACTAAATGATAGGAATCAACTTTATCACCTATGTTTCAACAATCAGAAGAATAGAACAATCCGTTATTCAACTTAGCTTCAGTATTTTTCGATAATAATCAATATGTCCATCTGCACATAGTGGTATGTGACTCTTTACCAGGTAGTCATATAGGGGAACTTGAGACGCAATTCCCTTCAATACGGCAACGTCGGCACAGGCTTGCTCTATCAGCCTTGTTCTCGAATCTGTAAAAACACATTCTTTAATTGCTTTCTTGACGATATCATCCCATAACATCAGCTTCATCCTGGCTATTTTGATATGCTCTTCTACCAGGTCACTGGTACCAAAATGTGAATAGTAAATTTTACGAGCAGAGAAGCTTTCCAATCTTTGCAGTGTATTGAGGCATAATTCCAGATCAAACTGAGGTGGAGGGTGGAAAGGCAACAGGATGTCATATTCGCCAACGTATACAGCAATTGAGTCTCCAGTAAATAAGCCACCATTTCTGGTTTCGTAAATACAAAGCTCATGCGGAGCATGGCCGGGTGCGTCTATAAATATCAGGGTCTGTTGCTTGCCCAGGCTGATTTCGTCACCGTCATTAACAGACCTGACTCTTTGCGGCTCAATAGGTATGACATCGCCATGCAATACCATAACTTCACTACCTCTAGCCTCTCTGGCGCTGGCTACTAGCCTGGAAGGGTCTATCAGGTGTCGTGATCCCTTATGATGGACTATTACCTGCGCTTTAGGCATCTGTCTCACGAGTAAGCCAGCTCCCCCGGCATGGTCCAGGTGGATGTGG
>CAYOHA010000306.1:0-3463 GCA_964403625.1 uncultured Dehalococcoidales bacterium
TATCAGGCTATTTTTGATGATATATGGCTATTTGGTCTACACGCTGTGTGTATGCTGGAGTCCTTTATCTTTCTTAGAAGACAGTGCTTGAGCCAATTCTTCTATCATCATGGCACCATGACGGTATTGAAAAGGCCACATGCTCTTAAGGTCGAAGAAAGCTACCCGGTCATTGTTTTTCAGGACATGATCAAGGTCCGGTTGTAGACCGGGCATAGCACTAAGTTTAGCATTAATGAAAGTAATCCCGCGTTTCTCGGTAGGTATGCCAAGATAATTTAAAAGCTCACGGATTACGCTTCTTTCCTTGAGTGTAACCTTGAGATTTGCAAAACCGTAATTAGCAGTCTTACCTCCGTAGCGCGACAATTCACCGTAAAGGTATATATCTACCAGGATTTCCTTCAATTCATCCTCCACCGATCGGTGGGAAAATACTTACTTCGTCGTTATCCTGTAATTGGTAGTCCGGAGATTGCATGCGACTGTTGACAAAAATCACTTTCGCTTCTCTTTCTGGTATGTCTAACTGGTTTATCAGATCAGATAAGGAACTACCGTTGGGTAAATCGACCTCAAAGGGCACTCCCGGTTCATTACTGGGAGTAAAAACAACCAACGTTGCGTAAAGTTTTAATCTGATATGCATTTAATTTCCCACGTCTAATGGCAATGGTATCATCACTCCACAAGCCAGGTGGACAGGGTAATCAAACCGTGTCCACCTGGTGATAACTGTGGATTTAAAGCTCAGCGTATACAGAGTCCAGAGCACTATCGAGCACATCGAAAACTATGTTGTGTGGCGGTAATGGTTCTTTTTGCATAAATTCGGGTAACCGGTCTTGCGCACTGGTAATGCCAGTCTTTTCGTTGAAAGCCCGCTCCATCTTTAGAATATCTCCACCGATCTTGAGAACATCATCTGCGGTCCATCTGGTACCCAGGACGCCATTGCATTCATCTATCATGCCTTCATAACCACTGGCAATATCAAGAATAGCAAAGGCTATGAACAAACAATGGCCAGTGGAGTCGATAAAGGCAGTTGTTGCCTGGAAAGCACGGCTGAGGGCAGCTTTACCTTCCGGACTCAGCGGATCTGATTTGCCGCCTACACTCAATATTTCCGGGGCAATAGTATAACCGGCAGTATGGTCAGCGCCCATTGTACTGGTAGCGTAAGTAATGCCGATACCTTTGATCGCACGCGGTTCATAAGCAGGCATACCCTGTCCTTTAACGGTAGGCACATGGGTTAAACCAAAAACCCTACCCGCAGTTTCAGTACCGCTGCCGAGGATACGACCCATCGGTGAGCCTTTCCCTATTTCGCGTACCAATTTGATGGCTGCCTTACCGTCACCGAAGGGTATTACTCCAGCGGCCATTGCCACAGCCAGAGTATCTCCAGTCTCGATTGTATCCAATCCGTAGTCATTACACAAACGCACCATTTCGGCAATGTCGTCCAGATTGTCGATACCACAATTGGCGCCTAGTGCCCAGTCGGACTCATATTCGATACAGGAGACATGCTCCTTACCATTGACTTTATACCAGGTGTTAGAGCATCGGATTATGCAGCCGGGACTGCAGGCATGGTTGTAAAGTTCCTTACCCAAACGCTGCTTGTTCCCTTCGAAAATTGCTTCTCCGGCGATTTTACCAGCACCTTCAAAACGACCACTAGTAAAGTTATGGGTGGGCAGACCGCCAGCTTCGTTAAGAATGTTAATGAGAACAGCTGTACCGTAGGTATTCAGGGCACCCTGGGGTTTGGTGATAGCGTGAGTCTGTAGAGCATCAACCATCTTCTTACGTCCTCGCTCAAATAGGATACTATCACTGAGTGCTACGCCGGGAGAACCTGCTTCATTCACGACAATAAATTTAAGTCTCTTGCTACCCAGTACAGAGCCTAGACCGCCGCGACCGGAATAACGGCTGGGACGCTTTGCCATATCGTTAAAAACAATCCCAGCGTTGCAGTAACCGCGCTCACCAGCTATGCCACATCCGGCAATAGATATTTTCTCACCAAATCGTTCATACAATCTGGGAAAAACATCGTACAGATCTTTGTTAGCATATTCAGTGGCATCGAAGAACTCCACCTTAGGCTTACCCGCCTTCTTATCCCAGGTCAGGTAGACTCCCCAGAATTTGTCCTTTTCGCTCGGCATTCCCTCAACCACTAAAGATTTTATTTGCATGGAAGCTAAACTACTTGCCCATGAACTACCGGCGTTTGATTCCTTTATGCCTCCGGTCAGGGGCGATTTAGCTCCAACCGATATGCGTGCTGATGTCGGCGCATTAGTACCTGTGATGATTCCGGGAGCAAAAACCACCTTGTTTGCGTATCCAAGAGGATGAGCCAGAGGTGGTACCTCTGCTGTAACGATAGATGATGTCATCCAACGACCACCCATGTTTCTATATTGCGCTTTGACTTTCTCCAAGTGATAGGTGAAATCAGTCATATTCAAACGTAGTGATTCCATGTCTCACTTCCCCTCCTTTTCAAGCTTATGCAGTATTATCCAAAATGAAGTGCGGCTCATGTTTTTGTCTTTTTGAAAGTGTCACCTCCTTGGCTAGCCCTTCTTTCAGCTCTATCTTCTCAAGGTTCTAGCTGATAAGGTAAGGATAGAATAAGACAGCTAAACCAGCTAATCAATAGTAAATCTGACGCAACCTTGTTTAGACAGCAAGACTAGCAGTTTGTTTTTTCACCATATCTTAACCCAGCTCCCCTAAGACATTTCCAAAACTCACTACTCACCTGTCTTTATCAAATCAAGAAAGGGCATCAAGAACCATTATATCCTATAGCAATTCCGACGCCCTTTATGAACAGCATCTGCCAGCCCAACTTTTTATTTTATTTACTTTCTTGACATGACGTCAATAAGTCTAGTTATATTCTCGGAACTTGTCAAGCTAAGTTAGCCCAAATTAGCAATACAGGGAAATTGTACCGTAATCCGTGAATTCGAGCCTAAAAATGTCACCTCAAGGGTGTCATTACGAGACCATCCCGACATGGTCGGGAGGCGAAGTAATCCGATGGGGTGGGCATAACAGGGTAATTTGCCAGCACATCCTGCATTTACAGCTAAATTTTATACTGAAACATCGCCTTCACGGATTGCTCCCGCCTGCCATAGTCCCGGAGGGACGGCGAGCAGGTCGTCGTCCTTCATTTTGTGAAAGACTCCTCGCAAAGACTGAAGAGATGTATGCATTAAAAAAATCCACGGATCAAGGTTGTATATTTTCTCTTGAAAAAGTAAAACAAAAGTGTCTAAACTATCGAAGCAATATGTAGAAGAAGCGTAATAAATATACACCGGAGAGTGGATATATTGTGGACAGAGGATACCGGACCATTAAGTAATCTAGCGGTTTCTGGTGCCCTTTTTATATTTACCTGAATATTGGGAATAAATAAGCGTAG
>CAYOHA010000307.1:0-3444 GCA_964403625.1 uncultured Dehalococcoidales bacterium
TAGAAAGACTTGGCTACGATCCGTTACCGAAATACCTCGTTCCACCGGAGAGTCCGCAAGCCGACCCGACGCTCGCTAAAGAGTACCCTTATACTCTCATCACCGGTCGACGAATACTTTTTTATTATCACTCGGAGTGGCGACAGGTCGAATCTGTGCGTAAACACTATCCTGCCCCTGTTGTCAGGATACATCCGGAGACCGCAGCCAGGGAAGGTATCAATGAAGGTGATTGGGTTTGGATAGAGACAAAGCGGGGACGTGTCAGACAGAAGGTTAGGCTCTTCGATAAGATGGACCCAAGCATTATTGATGCTGAGCACGGCTGGTGGTTCCCGGAGTTACCGGGAGAGGATCCTTATCTTCATGGAGTATTTGAGTCCAATATTAATGTCTGTATGAGTGATGACCCCAATCAATGCAATCCTGAGATAGGTTCCTACCCTTTACGCACTGCTTTGTGCCGGGTCTACAGGGCTGAGTCTCTGGTGACGGACAGGACTTAACTCCAGATACGGGAGTGATTTCCCATGAAACCCAAGATCAGGTCATTTTCTACCGTTTAACGTAATTGATTGACAACCAAAATTCATAATCATATCCTAACATTAGGTGGCATATTTTTTCATAAAAAGGGAGGTGGCACATGCAGATTAGCGCACGCAATATTCTAAAAGGAAAAGTAAAGAAGGTGACACCTGGGGCAGTCAATTCGGAAATCATTCTTGAGATTGCTGGCGGCGTCGAGGTGGTGTCGATAATAACCAAGTCATCAGCAGAAAGACTGGGGCTGAAACCTGGCAAAGAAGCCTATGCCATCATAAAAGCCTCCAGCGTGATGATTGGGGTTGACTGAGGTCTGTCACAGACCTTATTAAGGTGAAGAATTCAGATAGATAATACCTGAGCCACCTGAGATAAAAATGTCAATAGTCTTATCCGATGTACTTCGGTAAGAAACAGTCTGGTATGTATTTCTTCTGTCGGTACTATCAAGCTTTATGATACCTTCACCCAAGATTATTTTATCTCTGCTGGTAATGGTAATACGAGCTGGAATTTCCTGTAATAAGGCTATGTTTACTACTCCTGTGCCTGTATGAATAGATACCTTCAAATCTTGAAGTATTCCCTTTCCACTAAACCGTAATCTAAGATTACCTTCTCTAGCTTCGATGACCATATTCTGGCATGCAGCGTTCAAGATCCCTTCAACTACAACGTCTCCAATTCCACAATGTAATTCACATTTCTGCATTATTGTTGGATTAATCTCATCGAAAGTGAAAGCGTTTTTAGCTGTGCCCAATTCGGTGTATAAATCGGTAATTGGTAGACCGCTTAAGTTCCAGTGTCCTTCAGCTTGCTCGTTGTATATTTCAAGTCGGAAAGGTTTCTTGTCACCGATACGTAGTTTCCACTGGTTTTTAGGATCCTGGCTACCAATAACTTTTGTCTTGGCTCTCTGAACTAAAGTAACCTTACTATCACTCCGCTCAGTTTTCGGTACCCATTCGTAATTACTAACTTCAACCGTACCGGTTAAGAAGTCACTGCCGCTGTATCCTATAAGGCGCATCATGCCAGGTATCTCTGAAACAAGGCAGAGTTCTATAGGAGGAACAGGATAAGAAATAGAAATAGGAGTCTCATAGATTGTTCCTGGTATCGGTTCTATCGTTTCAGCATCGGGAGAACAACCTGCAAATATAGAAACCAATAGGATATAGTTAAAAATGATGTATCTTAGAGTTTTAGAAAACATGGACGGAATCCGGATTGAAGGTGATTGTGATATTTTGGCCTGTTGTCAGTCTCATTTCGCTAAAATCACGGCGAGTAATTGAACAGCAGATTTCCGGGGGAACATCAACAATAACGTGAACCTCCATCCCTCGCTCTTCTATCCTCGATATAGTACCATTAAAACTGTTAAGGCCATCACGAAATGAGACGTCGGCAGAAATGCTAATATCATCTGGTCTGATACAGGCATAACTTGCCTGTTCTTTATGAGTAACTAACTTTAATTCTATTTTACCCGAACGAAAGACACTAATATTTTTGTTTCGTGGCACAAACTCGCCGGATAGAATATTTCTCATCATGGTAAAGCGGGCAACAAACTCCGAGTTGGGCTTACGGAATATCTCTTCTGGCGTTCCTACTTGTCTGATCCTGCCTTCCCCAATAACAGCTATATGCTTACCCAATACTAAGGCTTCATCGAAATCGTGAGTGACATGAATTACTGTAATACTGAGTTCTTGATGAATTCGTTTGAGTTCTAATTGTAAACTCTCTCTTGTCTCAGGATCAAGAGCACTGAGTGGTTCGTCCAACAGAAGCAAGGATGGTTTGATTGCCAGAGCGCGAGCCAGAGCCACCTTTTGTTTCTCGCCCCCACTCAGCTTGTCTGGTTTGCGGTCTACCAAATGACCGACTCCGACTAGTGAAGTAATCTCGTCAAGCTCCTTTTTGATGCTTTGTTTAGCGATGTGCTTGACCTTTAAACCAAAAACAATGTTCTCGACAACGGAGAGGTGGGGGAACAAGGCACAATCTTGATATACCATACCGATGTCCCGTTTTTCGGATTCGAGTAATGTTATATTTCTGTCATCAAGCAATATCTTACCGTTCTTCACTTTATGCAGCCCCGCGATTGTCTCCAATAAGAGTGTTTTACCGGCTCCAGTCGGCCCCACCAGCATAAAGTAATCGCCGCTTTTAATGTCCAGATTGATATTATGTAGGGCAAAACTCCGAAACTCAACGTACAGTCCTGTCAAACTAAGCATCATTCTCCCTTTTATGTAAGAGAGTCCTGACACCAATAAAAACGAAAGCACAGATAATGACTAGTATAGCGGCAACAGGGATGGCTTGAGTTAGACCGTAAGTTTCAAATCTTTCATATACCAGGATAGGAGCTACCATCGGGTGATAAGTGAGAATTATAACAGCGCCGAATTCGCTCATACCACGAGCCCACATCATCAAATTTCCGGCTAAAATACTCCGCCAGGCGAGTGGAAAAGTTACCCTTAAAAATGTCTGCCACGGTGATGCTCCCAGTGTGCGAGCTGCCTTTTCCAACCGCACATCCACTTTCCTGAAGCCTTCCTTGGCTGAATTGATTAGGAAGGGGATACTAACAAATAGCATGGCAATTACGATACCGGCCAAGGAATCCACAAACTGCACGCCGATGGAGTTGAACCATTTTCCGACAAGGAAATTGCGTCCAAAAACGAAGAGAAGGGCTATGCCAGCAGCGGAATGCGGTACGACGATGGGTAAATCAATGAGACCCTCAATAGTGCCCTTAAGTGGGAAATCATACTTGGCAAGAATGTAGGCGAGAGGTACCCCTAATATGAAACCGGCGACGGCAGCGATGATGGCGGAATAGAGTGTAAGCCAAATTGACTTCATGGTGGT
>CAYOHA010000308.1:0-3434 GCA_964403625.1 uncultured Dehalococcoidales bacterium
CTCGTTTAAAGCCGTTTTTAAATCAGGATTCAGCTTCTTTTGAATTTCAAGCATTCCCGGACTTAGGTCTAACGCAAATTTATTGACTTGTATGCCAAAACTATGCTCAATATAAATAGATATTTTATTGAGTATTACGCCAGCCCCCCCCCCAACATCTAATAGATTGATTTCATTTCCGCTAAAATACCTAGTAAATAAATCAATAAGTGGGATAATCTTACTAGCTTTCCAGGCTGAGTCTTCCTCATGAAGTGAAGGATTCTTTAGGATATATTCGTCCGTTAGATAAAGATTTTTTATGTATTCATTTCTGTTTTCCATCAGGCTACGTCCTATAACTGTGGATATTTCATCTAGCCATATCCTACTCCTTTTTACGACGATGCTCAACCCCATAAGCTATCGCCACTTCTTCAAGAAACTTAAGTTTGATTGGCTCTCGGTCCAGCGCCTTTGTATATGTGGGAACAGGGGTATTTTGCGATAACAGTTGGATAGCGAATAACGGACGATATAATATAGAGGTAAATAAAAAAGCCTAGTTTCTAATCTGAACAACTAAAGTAGTTATTTAAAGCACCGGCTTTAGTCGGGTTTCTTTTCTCTAGAGAATTGCCTGGATAAGGCTATCTTGGTAGTAGCGATGGAAAGACCGCCAAAGACCCATGCGAGCATCGAAGAGTCCATGAGATTTTGGACAGCCGAATACAGAAGCAAAGCGGCTATGGCACCGATGCAGCCGAGAGTGAATCCTTTGGAAAAGCGTGTCTGTGAATGACGGTAAGCTATAAGGAAGTTGATAATAATGCTCACAAATAGCCACAGATAAACCAGCAGTGCCACCGTGCCGAAGGATGACCAAATGGTGAGGAAATCGTCATGAGCCTGGTAAACTCCCAGAGCTCCCCCCGCCCCCAGCGTTTGCATAGCGCTGGGAGAGATGGTTGAGGCATACTCCAGTGATACCTCCTCGAATCTGCCGACCCCGATACCCAGAATGGGGTTATCCAGGGCAATATTTAGTCCAGCCTGCCAGAGTACCAGGCGCCCGGCGGCGCTCCCCTCAGCGGTAAACCCTTGTACATATCGGTTACCCACCGCAAAAACGTAGGCGAAGAAAGCAACAAAGATAATCAAAGAAAACAGTAAGAGTTGTTTCTTAGGCTTACCTTTCATATAGAAAATCATCAATAGGAGCCCTAGAGCCAGGGAATAAATTCCCGACCGCGTAAAAGAGAAGTAGAGGGCCGTGACTATGATTGCGGCCAGCAACAGCAAGAGTATCCTAATATGTGAAATTACTCCTTTGAGGAAATATAGTGCTACCATCGGCAGCAGGACTATAGGGAAGATATAGCCCAAGGCATACGGGGCTTCTGAAAGCCCTGCTACTCTTACACCCCGTGTTACACCTTCAAAAAGCCCAATGGGAGACAAAGCCGGGGATGTATAATGCTGTATTAAGGCAACTATGGCTGAAGCAGAACAGGTAATTAAGGCCACTACAGAAAGTATCTTTAAATCTGTATCATTCTTAACGGTAGCGGGCAGAAGAAACAGGATGACCAGCGCCGTGGCAGGCTCACGCAAATATCTCAAGGTAGTATAAAGGTCAGTATTAATTAGATTGGAAATGGTGGCCAATAAAAAGAAAAGGATGGCCGGGATGATGACATGCCATGCCCTGCTGCCCAGCTCTATCTTCCCTCTTTTCATGAGAACAGGTAGCAGAAACAGGAGGGCCAGTATCGTCCAGAAAAGACGGAGACTCATCGGTAGCCCAAAGAGAGAAAACTGGAAACTGCTCACTGTAAGCTGCCCGACTATCAGGGATGCCATCGCCCAGACCGGGCGTTTGAAGAGTAGAAAGAAGAGGACAACCTGTGCCAGTAGCACGAGACAGAACGGCCAACTCATTCCTAATATAACCGTTCCCAGCCAGAACATGCCAGCCGCGGCGGCTACTGCCGGGAGAAGGAGCGGGTTCTGGAACCAGCGGGGCTTATATGTAATTGCTTCTGTCTCCAGCATTGTTTTATCTTCCCCGGTTTAATTCTTTCACCCTGTTATTACACTTCACCACTATTGAGTCTTTTTTGATATTGGCTCAACGCGTACCGATTTTTTCAAGAAATTAAGGGGGTCTCCCTTTTACTAGTTTGTCATAAACCTTTAAATATTCGTATTTCATTACAGACCAGCGGTATTTCTGGTAGACAGCCGAGCCAGCTTCAGCCAGCGCCGCCCTTTTCTCCGGATTCCTGTAGAGCTCCAGGATGCAGCGGGCCAGGTCACGCTCGTTATCAGGTTCATAATACATTACTGAGTTATCATCAAAGTAGGCTTTTATTGTGGGAATGGTCGTAACTATCGCTGGCTTGCCCATAGCCAGATACTCAAGTAGCTTGTTGGGCATTGCCGGGTTTACACCGGCAGGGATAACCACAACGCCAATATTAGCCTGGGCGATGTGTGCAGGCACCTCACTCTGAGGTACCCGACCGGAGAAGTCAACATATTTCATAACCCCAAGAGCCTGTGCGAGTTGCTCTAACTGCGGTCGGTATTCTCCATCTCCCACCACCTTTACCTCCAATTCCGGAATCTCCTGCGTTAAAAGGGGCACTGCCTTTATTAGAGACTGCACGTTGTATCTTTCTAAAAGACTCCCGTGAGTGATCAGACAGAAACGGCTGTTATTATCACTGGGAGAAGACGAGCACGTGAAGACATTTTCGTCAGGCGTGTTCAGTACCACAGAGATCTTTGAGCTGGGAACACCACCATTCTCTATGATTTCCTTACTGGTACTTTGGGTGCTGATTATATGGTCGGCCCAGTGTGCACTTGCCTTCTCTACCATACGCAGCAATTTGACTATCACATTCTCAGAGTCGACCTTGAAATTATCCACGAAAGACCCTGGCGTATGATCGAGCACATAGAAAACAACCTTTGCTCCAAGGAGCTTGGGAAAGATGGCAGTGAAGACCATGAAATCGGGGATACCACTCACTTCTACTACCTGATATCTTCTTCTCAGGTACAGCCAGGCCAATTTCCATGAAGCCAGGAGGAAAAAAACAGAATATTCGAATATATACCTCAGGATGCCACTCCGGTGGTGTTCTAAGGGGAGTTTGTACACCTTCACCCCATCGATTATGTCTTCGCCTTTTTCGCCCTTCTTCTTCAGACAGATGACATCTACTTCATAGCCGTTGGCCATGAGGGTCTCGGCGTTCCTTCTGTTAGGAATCATGGTGAGATAATAGCTGTTCCGGACCATGCAAATGCGCTTTGCTCTTTTATCTTGATTTTGATAGGATTGATGCTCCAACTCCTCTTTATTTCTCATGAAGCACCTCTTGGTACACCGCTATGATTCGCTTGGCGATAACGCTTTGGTCCAGATGTTTTATCTTTTCTCG
>CAYOHA010000309.1:0-3420 GCA_964403625.1 uncultured Dehalococcoidales bacterium
CCATGACGATGGACGGCAGGATTGTTTCCGAGGTTCTCGCCACGGGTGCTGACCAGAAAGTAAAACTCATCATACCCAGGAACACCATTGTGAAAAACAGGAACGGTCAGAGAGTCAACGCCATACGCATAATACAATCGGCAGAGCAAATCAGTGCAGGGTGGGATGCCAGAGGTATCAGCCTGAGTTATGATATTCAGCCGGGTGGTACCACATTTGACCCTTACGCAATCCTTGTCTATGAGTACAGTGATAAAGAGATACCTCAAGGGATTTCAGAAAATAGTCTCTATATATCCCTGTGGGACCCGGTTGCCAGGGAATGGGTCGATTTAGGGGGCACAGTTGACCCGGAGGCTAATACCGTGTCGGTGCAGATCCAACACTTATCGATTTACATTCTTCTGGCCCGTATTCAACCCGCCAGTTTTGAAGTTACCGACTTATCTTTAACGCCGAAAGAAGTT
This sequence comes from uncultured Dehalococcoidales bacterium, assembly GCA_964403625.1. Lineage (GTDB taxonomy): Bacteria > Chloroflexota > Dehalococcoidia > Dehalococcoidales > UBA2162 > CAYOHA01. The sequence goes on from CAYOHA010000309.1 coordinate 468, forward strand.
GGCCTCGGAGAGACTGTCACCGTGAGCTTCGTAGTCAATAATAACGGTGACCTCACGGGAACCTACGAGGTAGGACTGAAATTAGATAATACTACAGTAGAGACTAAGAGCGTTAATCTGGCCGGTGGCGAGAGTGAAACGGAAACTTTCAATATTACTTCAAATACCGCTGGAGAACATCAGGCCAACATCGGAGACATGCTGGCGACATTCGTGGTGAAAGCGCCACAGACTCCAGCGACGTTCGCGGTCAGCGAAATTAATATCACCCCGACGGAAGTCAATTCGGGAGAGAACGTCATTGTCAACGTTCTGGTAAAAAATAGTGGCGACCTATCGGGGAGGCATGAGGTAATACTGAGAATAGATGATGTGGCCGTGCAGACGAAAGGAGTCTCAATCGATGGTGGCGAGAGCGAAACGGTTAGCTTCAACATCACCCCGGACACCGTCGGGATACATAACGTAAATGTTGGAAATTTGCAGGGAGCATACGAAGTCAAGTCACCACCGGCACCGACGCCGCCAGTCATCGAAGTACCCGGGCTGCAGGTCGAAACTTTAGATGTCGCTCCCGTTTACGATGAGCAAACAAATAAACTTATCAATGCCAAAATAGTATACCAGATGAACCAGCCCTATGCTTCTTTCCCCGGGACCAGGCTATCACTGAAGGTACTTTTCGAAGACGAACTCCTGGAGACAGTCCCCCTGCTCACCTTGAGCCAGCTGCAATCGGATGGTAAAACCGGTGAACTGAGCTATATACCTTCCGCGGGATGGTTGATCGGGAACTATAGCTTCCAGGCTGAGTTATATGAAGGGGAAAGCCTTGTTCAGGAAATACCATCACCGCAGCTAACCGTCACACCCGAAGCGATAACCAGGACAGTTAGTTGGTGGATTTTAGGTGCCACCGTCGGCGCTGCGACCTTCTCTATAGCCATCGTTATCACCCTGGTAGTGTACCGCCGGCGTGACATGCTTAGAGGTTAAAAACATAATAAATTATGGCGAGGTGATTCATGCTCACTGAACAGAAATTAACGATGCGCCGGAGGTTGAAATCCACAGCGCTGGTCCTGGTCAGTCAGATGTTGCTAATAGCTCTGGCTATAACCTGGTTGTTCCAAATGGTGATTATCGCGGTAGACCGTTCAATATATGTTATTGAGAATAATAACTTAATTTTATATACGGAAATTATCACAACTATTCTTGTTATTACCTATGCCATTTTCATACTTGTCACCCAGATCAAGAGGTTGGGCGAAAGAAGACGAAGCGATAGGAATTGAAGATATTATGATTGACGGATAACCATTTTCATTATATGCTTTTAACTGTTCTGATTTCGTCATTACCGAACGCGATAATCCCAAACCTGAACCCGCGATAAGTCAATTTCCTACAATTAACCACGTTTCTTCACTAAAATCAACGGTAGTTGCCAAGCTCGCCGGAACTCTTTTTTCTTAAACTTCCAGAAGACTGACCATGTCTAAACCCATTATCGCCCCAAATCAGGTTGCGTTATGAAATTGCCGTGATTTCTAACGAAATATATACCAAATTCTTACTTATTCCCAACCAACTTCTAACGTATAGTGCCTAAAATAGAAGAGGAAAATGGCTTTCTAAACAATAAAAATGCGTTACTGAGGATTAACTACATTATCCGTGTTTATATTGTGCGTCAAGGAAATAATAAAAAAGGGTGAGTGACGGTGGAAAACAAATTACCTATGCAGCGGCGGCTTAAAACCACTATGCTTGTAATGATAAGTCAAGCATTACTATTAGCTTTGGCTATCTCCTGGGTAGTTCACATGGCTTTCATCGCCGCCAATGGTTCGGTGAACTTCGTTGAGAACAATGACTTTATTTTATGGTCAGAAATTATCGGCTCGGCTCTCATTGCCATATTCGCCATCTTAATACTTGCTACTCAAATCCAGAGGCTGGGCGAAAGGCGTAGAAGCGATAATAGAGAGGAAAGAGTACGAGAATAGCCGAGGACTCGTAAGCATATAAAGGTAAAAATTTATATAGATACGGAGAATAAAGGAAAAGGGAGTACTCCGTAATTTACACAGGGGCAATCGATAGAAGTAATAGTTAAAATTTAATACCGGATTTATCAACACTTGTCCTGTGTTGATATTAATTTTAAGCTTTTATTTTTCAATTATTTCTGATGGGATTTTTTTATCTTATGTCCACTTCTATCAGAAATAGAGTCATTATTCTCTTTTATTTTTTATGGACTGAGTTGATATAATAATGGTATCATTCCAATTATTGAAATTAATAGATGTCTGGGGGCAAAGGCCACAAAATTCTATCTACAAATACCAGTATACAGCGTATATCTGTGTCAATAGTGTAGTTGATATTATCAATAACGCTTATAAAGAGCCATGCCGGAGCAAAAGATGAGACGTTTCCTGGGGGTGCTTTTTGTTCTCTCTTTCTTGGCCTTGGCTACCATGCTTATCGGGTGCCAGCCCATTAATATTACACCGGTACACCCGGTAGCAGAGATTCAGGTGGTTACCTTTCCGGATAGTAATCTAGATACCGTCATCAGACAGGCACTGGGTAAATTACCGCGTGATAGAATAATGGCTTCTGAATTAGCCAGAGGACTTACTACTCTGGTCGCCGATAGGTCCAGCATCAGGGACATCTCCGGTCTAGAATACTGCATCAACCTGACCTCGCTCAGCCTTAACCAGAATCAGATAACCGATATCTCGCCCCTTTCCGGCCTAACCAGCCTGACCTTACTTGGCATTAGCCAGAATAAGATTAGCGATATCTCACCCCTGGCCGCTCTCACTAACCTGACCACGCTCGACCTCAGCCAGAACCAGATTAACGATATCTCACCCCTGATCGCCTCCGGGAACCTGACCACTCTCAGCCTTAATCAGAACCAGATCAATGATAT
>CAYOHA010000310.1:0-3409 GCA_964403625.1 uncultured Dehalococcoidales bacterium
GGGGGCAATGACTCGCCACCTGTATCTGGGCACTTGGGTAGCGACGAGCCAATAGTGAAACCGACCTGAAATATGGTCGGTTATTTTTTATGGAGGGGAGAATCTTTGGAATATAATAACTAATCGAATATATTGGCATCCCTAATGACCCAAAAAATAATGCTAAATGAAGAGGAAATAATAATGAGTAAAGTTTCTGAATGGAAATGGTTGGCGATAGTGGTAGCGGCAATCGTCGGAATAGCGATAATGTTCTTGCTGGGGTATGCTTTCAGCTCCACTCTGTCGGAGGCTGACACAATTGGTGAGGTTTTGGGGATAATTTTCGGGATAGCTGCTGCCAGCTACTTCGTCACCGGGTTCATTGCTGGTTTCTGGACGCGGCAGACGAGGTCAGGGGTCTCTGCAGCCATAGTAGTCCTAGTTGTCAATATTATCTGGGGTCTTACCAGCGGAACCGTTCAGGGAGATATCCTAGGTATCATAATAGCAATAATTTTCGCGCTTGTCTTAGGTTCATTGGGTGGTTTTATCGGAAAGCTTATAAGGCGTTGATGTATCAGGCCTACCGTGAGAGCAGATATAATTGATGACTCGGGAGATATGGAGGGCGATATACAAACCAATGCTATGACGTTGCTAGATGATGGGTTGCCTATAGAAATTCTTATAAGTAACGTAATTTAGATAAATTTCCGCTTCTTTTTCTTTATTAACAAGGAGGTGGATGATGAGACGGTTTATGTTGTTGCTTATAATACTTAGCTTGATGACTTCATGTGTAATATTTATAGGGTGTGGTGGAGGTAGTAAAGTTGAGAATAGCAAACCCTCTGCTAATGCTGGAGGTGGCCATACCGTACATGTAGGAGATTCTGTGCATCTGAGTGGTTCAGGTGAGGATGCTGATGGCGAAATTAATATGTATGAGTGGGACTTTAACGGCGATGGTTCGTATGATTGGAGCAGCACAACAAGCGGAATAGCAACCTATGTTTATAACACTGCCGGCATATTTAATGCGGTTCTAAGAGTTACTGATGATAATGGGGCTACAACTACTGATGGATGTACTATTACCGTACAGCAAATTGCAGGTACGTTTGATATTAGCGGTGTATGGAATGGGGAATGGTATCGAAGTGATGGCAGGGAAACAGGCATATTAGTTGCTAACTTAATGCAAAGCCAAACCTCATTGACTGGTGATATGACGATAATAAGCACTACTTTTAACTATAGCCGGGATACTACTGTAACGGGTAACATTGAAGGCAATGACGTGGTGTTTGGTATGGCTATATCAGTAGATGGGGATACTGTTACTATTGATTATGTGGGCACGGTCTCTGATAATGGTGATTTAATGGAGGGCACGTATACCATGTCAACCGGGTACAGCGGCACTTGGGTTGCAACAAGAGGCACCGCCACCATTACACCACCTAGTACGATAATTACCGCTACGCCAACCACGACCACAACTGCAACATCAACTCCAATTCCGACTCCGACAACGACACCTACGCCTTCGAAAACTCCGCTGCCGACTCCGCCACCGGAAGTCAGCCCAACTCCTCCTCCAACGCTTCCTGTGCCTGCGGAAGGTAAGGCCGTAATATGGGGAGTATTGATGTGGAATGACCAGCCTGTCGCTGGAGCAACCGTGGAAATGGGCACGAGTATGACCTACTATATTCCAGGAGGATTGCAACTTAATAAACCGGTACTTCAAACTACCACCGATAATGAAGGCTACTACGTATTTACCGATGTAGCCCCCGGTGAATACGTAAGAAAAGTTAACGCCTTTGGGGGTTCGTTTTACCCTGATGGCAAAATTATGTACTACAAATTTACCGTGGAGTCCGGACAAATAATTAGTAAAAAGACCTATCATATCGTTAGAGAGGATTTAAGCCTTAGCGCCCCGGCTGATGAAGCCACCGTATCATATGATACAGTCACCCTTACCTGGGAGGCATACCCCGACGCACAATATTATGTAGTTGAGCTGACTCCCGAAGGCAAGAGCGCTTTTATGACGGGGGCTATCACCGGCACTACATATCATCCCCAATCCTTGCTTAACGGTAATTACGACTGGACTGTCTCCGCATACAACAAGAATAACCGGGAGATTGCAACGAGCCTTGAAGGATTGGGGATTAAACGCACACTTACTGTAACTGGGGCGGCTTATTCCATTTATGTTGAAATAGTGTTTCCTCAAAACAAAGCTAAGGTAAGTGATGGCAGTCTAACTCTGGAATGGCAACCTTATCCTGATGTTTCATATTACACGGTATATGTTGCACTGAAAGGTGGCGACACGATAGTCGAAAGGGTAAAAACTACTGATAGTACCTATACTATCCCTGAAAGTTTAACCCCCGGAACTTACTACTGGGATATTCATGCCTTTAATAGTTCAGGTGGAGAAATAGCCAAGAGTATTTTCTTACAGTTTACAGTAGAATAATAAGAATTTAACCTGCCCTCCCTTCTATTATGACTATTTTATAATAGTGGTCTCTCCGAGATACAGCTTTGGGTAAGTGGTGCCTTGTAAAACTTCAAGCTATCCTGAAACGTCACAGACCTAGGAAGAAAAAGGTTGATCCCGATGCGATTCGCATCCCTGGTCAACTTTATAATGATCTCGTTGATGACGCGGAGGTCAACGAAGAAAACCCCGAAGAGGAGGACTGATTCCCCATTTCCCCCTGGACCAGCTCTGCCGGTGGGCTGTTCCGGGGTATAATAGGTCGAATAGTGCAGATTACAGGCATTTATAAGCAACAGTGTGACATTGAGTGCCGCCTAAAGGGTGCCACCAAGCTCGATTTAATTAAATATATAACACACAGCAAAGGTACAAGGCTTACACTCTCAATAATGGGCTTATTTGGTGCTAAAAAGACAGTTAATGCTCATTAAATGTATCTTGGGAATCGTTATTTCAAAAAGGGGATCTAAAAAGACTCTCACCATCAAATATTCTTGATGTCATCCAATCTGGGGGAATAAGGTAGCTGAGACACAATAAGATGGAATGTTACATGTCCCTGTGCAACCAATAGTCCACCAACTACACATTAAGTCCAACCATTTCTCATTTTCCTCCGTGAAATTTAGAGACGCTGACTGCAACAGGATAGCGCTTATTGTGTTTGGCTTGAAGCCTGATGCAGCAAGGGTTACAATGAATCGGAAAGGTGGGCATCAGCGAAGTGACAAATCCATTATGGATAACCTATTCCTGGGCAGACAATGATGAAGGAGACTTCGATTACCTCATACAGGAATTGAAGAAGGCTGATATATCTGCAATTTATGACAAGATTGCCCTTGTCCCCGGTAGAAAACTTTGGTCACAGATTGCGAGAAAGATCACTAAGGAACCATT
>CAYOHA010000311.1:0-1060 GCA_964403625.1 uncultured Dehalococcoidales bacterium
AGGATGGGGACTTCGACCTTGATATGTATGAAAAAAAATTGAAAACCCGACCGGTCAAGCTGGTCAGTATGGGTTATACTTCGAATTTGACCGGTTATACGATACCAGCGAAGGAAATAGTCGGTATTGCCCATCGTTATGGCGCTAAAGTGATGCTCGACGGTGCCCAGACAGTACCCCATCAAGCTATAGACGTCCGTGACCTTGATGTAGATTTTCTTGCGTTCTCATTACACAAGATGTGCGGCCCGAGAGGAGTCGGAGTCCTTTACGGGAAAGGCGAACTACTCGGGAAAGCTCTTCATGAGGAAGAAGAAGCTGATGATGTTATTATACCTGTTATGCTCGGTGGCGATACTGTTATTGACTCCACTTATGATGACTATACTCTTCTACCACCTCCTCAGAGATTTGAGGTAGGACTTCAAGACTACCCCGGTCAGATTGCCGCCGGAGCAGCGGTAGATTATCTGCTGAAGGTCAGCATGGATAAAATCGGAGCCTGGGAAGAACAGTTAAACAGTTATCTTTCCAAGAAGTTGTTAACTCGTTATGGCGACCTTGGCTGGTTCACAATTCTCGGACCAGCTGAAGCAAGCAAAAGGAGCGGGATACTTACCTTTGTGGTGAGACGTCCTAATTCTATTCGAATAGCCGAAGAACTCAGTGAGAAGCGTAACGTAATGATTAGAGATGGAGTCTTCTGTGTCCACTCTTATCTGAACAGTATGTTTGGTCAGGGATGGACCGGACCCAGGTTACCAAAAGACCAGAGAATGACATACCGTATATCTCTTTATTTTTATAATACCCTTGAGGAATGTGATATTTTTCTGGATACCCTGGATGAGATTTTCAAAGAACGTGCTTATGTATAACCTGATTCAATCAACCTAGACAGGATGTGTTTTAAATGGATGAAATAGTGATGGAACAATATCGTAAATTAGCTAAAAGCGGTTTTAAAAACGCCGGGCTAATTGATGATCCAACAATGTTCATCGATTCCAAGGCTGAGGGTATCTCTATCTGCGGTCAGGGTGGTCTTGACTATATGAAT
>CAYOHA010000311.1:1160-3375 GCA_964403625.1 uncultured Dehalococcoidales bacterium
CTGAGACTAGAAAGGCTGTTATTTCACATTGACTTCCAATTTCCTATTCTGGCACAAAAATTGACAAAAATCTTTATGATATGCCATAATTTCCACCACGAATTTACTTGAATTTCCGCTCTGATTTCGGCATTTACATATACTGTACATAATAGAAGCTGGAAATAATATATCGTTCAGAAACGGTAAATAATATAATTTGGAGGAGTAAGAATGGCAGACAAGGTTTACAAATGTCTCAATCCTGTAGGAATCCAGGACCCGGTGGACTTATCGCCACTGGCACCGCGCCTTGACAAACTCGACGGAAAAAAAATTTTTGTTAGTATCGGTGCCGGCGGTGAGCAGGACATCACCATACCCTTACCGAAAAAATTACAGGAAGCATATCCCAATGTGAACTGGAATATCAGAAGGGCAGGTGCGCACTTAACCAAAGCCGGAAGTATTTCACTCACGGAAGAGGAGATACAAACGAAAGCCGCTGACGCCCTGATACGTGGGGTAATCTGGTGACATGGAGCAATATGGGAGCAGTTGCCCCACTTATCAACAATTGAGAAAGCAGGGATCCCCAGTGTATTCATCATTTATGGAGACCAGGATCTTTGTTTCGAGAATGCGGCTAAAGTGAATGGTATTCCTTATTTAAGGCGCGTACACTGTTCACGCACCGCTCCCGGACCTGAAGATGTTGACCGGTTCCTCCCAGCCTTGATGGATGCCCTTGTCCGACCTTTGACGGCAAGGGAGAAGAAAGGTGGTCGGTGGGTGGTCCCGGATAAGAGAGTACTTTTTGAAGGTACTCTTGAAGAAGCTGATATATTTTACCATCAGACAGAGAAAGTCCCCACACTGGGAAACGCACCAATGGCTATCTATACAGATGGTCTCCCGGTAAGAATTCCCACCGAAGAGCGCGTTGCCGAAATGTTGAAGGGCACCAGCCACAAGCTCGATGAAGTCATAACCTACCAATCCGACCATAGGCTCGGCGATAGATTGAACCAGATGGGAAGTACCGGAAAGAAAGGTGACCCGGTACACTTCATGCCCATGAGACGGAGAGCAACAGTTGAAAAGATTGCCATTATCGGTGTGATGGTAGGATGCAAGCCAGCAGACATGCCTGTCTTACTCACTATAGCTGAGTCAGGTGGTGGATGTGGTGATGGCCGCGGTGGTGGAGGTTACTGTATTAGTGGACCTATCGCTAAAGAGATTGGGATGAACTTTGAGGTTAATGTGTTAGGTGCCGGTAACCAGGCTAACCGGAGCCTTGGACGTGCTGCCGACCTCATGTTCCGTAACCTTGGTGGAAATATTCCAAGTGTAAACAACTGTGGTGTCTTTGGAGGTGGCCTTACTAATTGCTTCCCTGAGAATGCAGATGCACTACCACCAGGCTGGAAAGGCTTGAATGAAGAACACGACTTCAAGAAGAACGAGAGCGTTCTAATACCGTGCGGGGTGCCTAACCATGGTACCCAGTTCTCGCCGGGTGGCTACCGAGCATTCCAGAAGAGTGGACATGGTGGTATAGCCAGACGACTCGGAGTTAAAGGTATCCCTGGTCCTCACAACTGGCTGGAATATATCATCCCTGGCCTATGGGCTGGTGGAGAAGGTGGCATTACTATTATTATGCTGCCTGAAATGGCTCGGCATCTTTATGATTATGGCTTTAAGACTAAAGATGAGGTATACGAGTGGATATACAAGAAAAGCTTTACCACGATGAAAGAGTACCGGACTCACTCGTGGCCTGATATGCGGACGAATGCCTGGATGGGTATCGAGAGAACGTCAGGAAAGCCATGGAAAGAATTGCCCGATGACTATATGGTGCCTTTTGTGAACAATCCTTATGAAAACTGTATAATTGTCACCGGTGCCGGTGAAGAAATGGCCCTCTATGGTGGCGGACGCGGTGGTGTTAGTGCTGATAATGCTTATATTATAGACGTGTGGCGTTAACACCTACTCAGTAAATCCAAGTCTTGTAGGGGCTGGAGAATTTTCTCCAGCCCCTTTTTTATAAACCTCTTGTATATTTTTTTAACCTGTCGTATAATACAGATAAAAGAATATGTATGCAGGGGTGCCCGAACGCAAGTGAGGGACTAACTGGAAAGCAAGTCGGTGTAAGACCGATACGGCCGCGCCGCTGTGACCCCGAAAGAATCGGGGAAGTCAGAACGCCAGCCCCTGAATA
>CAYOHA010000312.1:0-3298 GCA_964403625.1 uncultured Dehalococcoidales bacterium
CACTCTTCAGCTCCATAAACCTCCTTGATATTTTCGGAATTGATAACCTCGCCAGGTGTTCCTTGAGCGTGGATTCGCCCATTGTTTATTAAAATCAACCGACTACAGTATTGCGAGGCGAGGTTCAAGTCGTGAAGTGTAATAACAACCGTTAGACTGTTCTCCAGACATAGATTCTTAATCAGGTCAAGGATTTCAACCTGATGGCTGATATCCAGATTTGCTGTCGGTTCATCCAGAAGGATGGATTTCGGTTCCTGAGCCAGGACACGGGCAATGACGACACGTTGGATCTCTCCACCTGAAAGCTCGCTAATCCTTCGCTCAGCGAGAGACTGGGTTGCCGTCTTTCCCATCGCCTCCCAGGTGATAGACATATCCTTTGCACTTTCATACTGGAGAAGACCAAGGTGAGGGTTTCTGCCCATCAAGACTATCTCAAAGGCAGTAAAGGCACTGGGAAGAAGGGGCATTTGAGGGACAACTCCTATTAGTCGGGCCAGATCCGCTCTTGAAATCCTGGATATGTTTTTCCCATCCAGAAGTATTTTACCTGAGTTTGGTTCGATAACACGGCTCAGGGCTTTGATAATAGTTGACTTACCGGAGCCGTTTGGACCGATGAGACCGACTATTTCTCCGGGCATAACCTGGAAAGTCAGGTCTTTTATCACTACATTGCGTCCGTAAGCAAGACTCAGATTTTCGACTTCAAGTCTAATCATTATCGTAATCTCTAGAAATATACTATGCCTTTCCGATACCTTAATAGATAAAGGAAGAAAGGTACTCCACAGATAGCCGTAATTACACCTATTGGAATCTCTGCAGGTGCTATAATCGTACGAGCTAAAAGGTCGGCAAAGATTAGGAAGATTGCACCGATAACCATAGACAGCGGCAAAAGAAAACGATGGTCTGGTCCCCAAATTAAACGTACAGCATGGGGAATAATAATACCAACAAATCCGATTATACCCACGAAGCAGATGGCGGCAGCCGTAATAAGGGTTGCTGCGGCAAGTAGAATGAGTTTGACTCTTTCGACATTGATGCCCAGCTGCTTAGCTTGCTCTTCATCAAGCTGCATTACATTTAGCGAGCGACTATACAGCATTACGACTACTGCTCCTATCACTACGTAAGGAAGTACCACCGCTACCTCTGACCATCTACTCAGGGAAAAAGTACCCATAAGCCAGAATAAAATCCCATGTATCTTTTCACCGCTGGTAATAACCAGGTAGGAGACTACTGAACCCCAGAGGGCTCCAAGAGCCACACCAGCCAGGATAAGAGTGGTTACCGGCAAGGTTTTTCCTACCCGGGCAAGAATATAGACGATAATTACGTTGATTACCGCTCCGCTGAAGGCAAGTATAGGGATAATACCAAAACCCGCACCTTGCCAGTCCACCGGCAGTAGGAAGCCAACGGCAGCACCCAATGCTGCACCTTGGGCAACACCAATAAGGTAAGGCTCAGCCAGTGGATTACGGAAGAGCCCCTGATAGGTGGCTCCAGCAATAGAGAGGGCAGCACCGACAAGCCCAGCCATAATAACTCTGGGCAATCGAATATCGAGAATGATAGTTTCTAGATTATCAGACCATGTAGCATCAATATTGACCAAAGGTAGCTGAGAAAAGAGAATACGGCAGGTAGTAAGAAAGGGTATTCTTACGCTTCCAATGGTAGTGGCGAATGCCATCACCACTAAGGCGAAAGCCAGAAGTCCCAAAATAGCAAATACCCTACGACGCAAGTGAGGAATATGAAAGTCTGACCTCTGTTTCGCTATAGCCGTTTCATATTTATTCGTAGACATAAATGATGTACCCTTGTCCTCTAGTATCCCTTGATCTTCTATTTAAATAAATCTGGATGTAACGTCTTAGCAAGTTGTTCGAGTGCCTCAACTATTCTGGGTCCCGGACGGCCAGTAATGTCATCGTTTACTCCATAAACCCGATTGTTAATACGGGCATCAACAACTTTGAGTCTTTCCTCGTTCAGGGCAAACTGGTAGGGTAAGTCGGCACCTACGCCGATAGCTGCAGAACCAAGAATTACTTGAGGATTTCTGGCAATGATTGTTTCCAGATCAACCATAGGAGCCCCAATTTGCTCTTTGAAGATATTTGTACCACCAGCGGCTTCAATCAACGAATTACCTAACGTCCCACCACCAATAGCGAATATTGGGTCGTGCCAGACGATATAAAGTACTCTAGGTCTTTCAGAATCCTGAAGCTTATCGGTCTTATCGGTTATTACCTTAATCCGGCTCTCCATCTCAGCTACGAGATTAGTAGCTTTATCCTCTGTATTGGTGCATTTGCCTACAAGCTTGATGGCTTCAAAGATGACATCAAACGATTCTGTCTGGGTCAACAGAACAACTACGGTCGCCTTTGGAATCAGCTGCTCCAATTTCGGGACAACGTCGTTCACATGAGTCTCAGTTGCCAAAATCAGATCAGGGTCAGCAGCGACTATCTGCTCCATACTGACATCAATTTCGGTCGCACTAAAGCCACCTATCTTTGGTTTATCCTGTGCTTCAGGAGGGTAGTTACAGTATTGAGTGACTCCTACTACCTTATCACCTAGTCCCAGAGCGAACAGTATCTCGGTATTGCTTGGTGAAAGCGAAATAATCCGTTCGGGAGCCTTCTCTAGTTTGATTTCCCTGCCTACTTGGTCGGTAATCTCAACCGTAGATGTGACTTCTTCCTCGGCTGGAGCTTTGCATGCTACGAGAAGGCTTAGTAACAAAATCGATGCCAGACAAATTGTTAATGCACGCCAGAGTTTGTTTTTCATCCTGTTTCCCTCCAATATTTTTTATTTCGGGTAAAAAAAACCCCCTCCTACGTCCGAGGGGAATTAATGCATTAACAAAAATTCCTACTTCTCCCCGCGGAGACCTGTAGGATATTCAGGGGCTGGCGTTCTGACTTCCCCGATTATATCGGGGTCACAGCGGCGCGGCCGTATCGGATTTCCACCGACTTGCTCTCCAGTTGGACCCTTGCTCGTGCAAGGGCACCCCTGTTTACCTATTATTTTAGTTAATTATACAACAGTCCAGAGAAATATGCAAAAGGTGGTTAGCTCTTTGTCAAATAGTGTGAAAATAGCTTCGGGATGGTACAAACCCCAGCAGCATCTTTCCATAATGCTGACAGTATGGCACCTGACTATAAAGCTGACAAATACAAAACAGAGCTCTTCTTTGTCGTTTCTCAGGTTAATGTGCCACCCCGGGTGCACTTAAAGCATAGTATCACACGGT
>CAYOHA010000313.1:0-3272 GCA_964403625.1 uncultured Dehalococcoidales bacterium
GATAGTACTTTGGAAATAAAAGATGCGGAGTCTCTTCCTGATGGTCTTGATATACATGAGAGTACTCTGCACAATCTACAACGAGGATTGGCAACTATCAGGCGCCTCCCCTTTCTAACTTCTAGTTCTCCTGATAATGCGGTACAGCGTATTCTGGAATTCCTTGACCGTGGCATCAATGTCGTCCTTGAGTTTGGCAGATACACTGATATTACTGCCTACATTCTGGTGGCAAATCTGCTTACCCGACGCATACATAGTCAGTATCGCGAGAGAATGGAGAAAGCTATTGCGGAAGATTCTTCGCCGCCCCGTCCTCTTGTTATCACCATTGAAGAGGCACATCGTTTTCTGAATCCGGGAATTGCCAACCAGACTATCTTCGGCTCTATTGCCCGTGAGATGCGTAAGTATAATGTTACTCTGCTGGTCATTGACCAGCGCCCCAGTGGTATTGACGAAGAAGTAATGTCACAGATAGGGACAAAAATAACCTGCCTCCTGGACAACGAGCGCGATATCGATAGCGTTCTCTCTGGTGTTTCGGGACGTAGTGAGCTTAAATCGGTGTTAGCCAAGCTGGAATCAAAGCAGCAAGCGCTTATCTTTGGTCATGCCGTGCCGATGCCAGTAGTGGTAAGGACACGTGAGTATGGTTCGGCTGATTCCTACAAGGACTTTATCTCCGGTGATAAGATTGATATACAAAAGCAGGCTGAGAAAGATATAGAGGAATTGTGGGGATAATAATTTTTCAATAACCCATCCCCCTGCCCCCCCTTCCTTTAGTAAGGGAAGGGGAAATATGAATTATAAGAGGGGCTGACGCCCCTCTCAAACAACCTAAAACTCTAAATGAGTGCAAAAGCAAGAATATGCCTACAGGTTTCTGTCATATTGATATGGTAGGTGATAAAGTCCGTCTCCGTCCTGTGATGGCGGCTGATGCCAGAGAAGCTTACCGTTTGGTGAAAAACGATGCGGTACTATCTAATCTGGCGTGGGATGGACCGGCTGATGAAGAAGAGTTACTGAATACCTACCGGCACTGGGAAGAAGAGATAACAAATGGTGAGAGTTGTAATCTGACTATTGAGCGTACCGAAAAACCTGGTTTGATAGGCTGCATCGGTATTCGTTTTCCAAGACATCCTCAGCAGGCTGATATCGGCTACTGGCTGGGTGAGTCTTTCTGGAATATGGGTTATATGACCGATGCTGTCAGGCTTGCCTGTCACCTTTCATTCAGCTATTTTAATGCCGTTAGAGCCTATGCGACTGTTTTCGTAGGTAATATTGGCAGTAGGCGGGCACTGGAGAAAAACGGTTTTTCGCTGGATGGAACGCTGAGGTACCACATTTACAAGCGTGGCCAGTGGCATGATAGCTGGTTCTTCACTTTACTCCGCACTGAGTGGGAAAGTAACCGAGAGAGGTTTGCCCCTCGTCGTGAGAAGGTCGTCACCGCAAGAGAGAAAAAATGAAGACCTCAGGGAAACACTCCCCGGAGGTGGGGTCGCTTTTAGGCCAGACCAGAGAGCTATTACGTCGATTCCATCTTAGTGCTAAAAAGGGGTTGGGACAGCACTTCCTTGTTGACAGAGAAGTACTCAGACTTATCATCTCTACAGCTCAACTCACCCCTAGGGATGTTGTCGTCGAAGTGGGCCCTGGTCTGGGAGTACTGACCAAAGAGCTGGTTAAAGAAGCTGGCTGGGTAATTGCTATTGAACTTGACAACAGACTGGCTGATATCTTGAAACAGACTCTATCTTCTACCAAGAACACTATTATTAATGAGGATGTAATTAAGGTTAATCCGGCAGAGTTATTCCGGGAGTTCAAAGACGAATTTCCCTCCGAAGGCTATAAAGTCGTCGCTAATCTTCCTTATTACATTGCCTCCCCAGTCTTACGCCACTTTCTTGAAGCTGAAATTAAACCTCGACTTATGGTGGTGATGGTGCAGAAGGAGGTAGCTGAGGAGATTACAGCTAAGCCCGGAAGGATGAGTCTTTTGAGTGTAAGCGTGCAGTTTTACGGTGCACCGACGATAGCGAGTTATGTGCCGGCTCATTGTTTTTATCCAGCGCCTGAGGTTGATTCGGCACTACTAAAAATAATTCCTTTTTCTCAGCCGCCGGTGGATATAGATTCGGAGAGTTTTTTCTCTCTGGTGAGGGCTGGTTTCAGTGCTGCCCGTAAACAACTCGTTAATTCGCTGACTCTGGGTCTGGGCATGACGAAGGTTGAAGTATTATCCTTGCTGGAAAAGGCTCATATTGCGCCGCAGCGTCGGGCCGAGACCCTTAGCCTTGAAGAGTGGACTCGCCTCTGGCGAGTGTATACCGGAGTGGTAGAGTAGGCATGTTCACTATTCTAGCGCCAGCCAAAATAAATTTGACTCTTGAGGTTCTAGGAAAACGCCCGGATGGATTTCATGAAATCCGAAGTGTTATCCAGACAATAAGTTTATGCGATAGACTGGATTTTCAGTCGAGTGAAGATGTTATTATAAATTCCGATATGCCGGGTTGGAATGCCAGAGAAAGCCTGGTATCTAAAGCAGTCAGCCTAATCCAGCAAGCTACTGGTTGTTTAAAAGGAGTAACCTTATATATTACTAAACTTATCCCTTTGCTGTCGGGATTAGGTGGGGACAGCAGCAATGCTGCGGCGATCCTACGTGGGCTTAACAAATTCTGGGGGCTTAATTTATCCATAGGAAGCCTACTTGAACTATCAAGACAACTAGGTTCGGATGTATCATTCTTTCTCTGTGGAGGTACAGCTCTGGTGGAGGGGAAGGGTGAGATAGTAACTCAACTGACACCCGCACCCCACCGGTGGGTTATTCTGGTAATACCCCCTATCCCCAGGCTACCAGGCAAGACAAAACAGCTTTATGAAAGCCTCACCGTCAATCACTATACGGATGGGCAGATTACCAAGAGACTGATAGAGGAATTAAGGGTGAGTAGGGAATTCGATCCATCGCTCTTATTCAATACTTTTGAGAATGTAGCTTTAAAAAGCTTCTCCGGGCTTGATGTTGCCTGTGAGCACTTTAAAAAAATTAGTGCCATCGATGTCCACCTGGCCGGTTCAGGACCGGCTTTATATACGCTGGTTGATGACAGGGATAGAGCTAAAGAGGTATGTGTTCTCCTGCAAAAACAGAGGCTGGATACCTTTTTGACAGAGACGCGAGCTGAGATGAGGCATCCGCGAAACGCGTAAAATTGAAAGGATAAAAGGGCTAAACCAGGATA
>CAYOHA010000314.1:0-3265 GCA_964403625.1 uncultured Dehalococcoidales bacterium
TCCATTCCCACGTAAGTGGGAATCCAGAGACCGTGCTTGATTATATCAATCTGGATTCCCGTTTTCACGGGAATGACGACTTTTAATACAAGCTTGTAATATGAACGAAGGGGATAAATCTTGATGAGTAATATGAATTCTGGAGAAAGACCAATTATCGCCATCACGATGGGTGATGCCGCCGGTGTCGGACCCGAAATTATTGTGAAGGTACTGCGGCTTGAGGAAATTTACTGTCTTTGCCGTCCTTTAGTCATTGGCGAGAGCAGTTTAATGCAGGAAGCGATAAAGCTAACAAACAGTCCTTTGAAGTTAAATTCAATAGATGCGATAGGTGAAGTTAAAGGGCAATTCGGTATTCTTGACCTTCTTGACCTGCATAATCTCGACCTTAAAGAAGTTACTATCGGTCAGGTTTGTGCAGCTTGTGGACGAGCCGCTATGGAATATATTGCCCGGGCTGCCGACCTGGCTTTAAAAGGGGAAGTCAAGGCGATCGTAACGGCACCGATTAACAAGGAAGCCACCACGAAGGCTGGCTATGGAGATGTAGGGCATCTGGAATTTCTAGCCCGCCTGACCAAGGCTAAAGAATACGCTACCATGCTGGCGACCGGTCCCCTGAGGGTGGTCCATCTGACCACCCATCATTCCCTTCGGCAAGCCTGTGACCTGGTGACCAGGGAGAGAGTCCTTGCCCGCCTTAAATTGACCCATGATTCCTTTCGGAAGTGGGGTTTCGAACGCCCCTGTATTGGTGTTGCCGCGCTTAATCCACACGGTGGTGAAGGTGGACTATTCGGCACTGAAGAAATCGAGCAGATTATACCAGCCGTAAAGGAAGCCCAGGCTCTGGGGATCGATGCACGGGGTCCTTTTCCCGCCGATTCGATATTCACCCGGGCTATCAACGGTGAGTTTGATGCCGTTCTCGCTATGTACCATGACCAGGGGCATATTCCGGTGAAGGTACATGGCTTCGAGAAGAGTGTGAGTATTGCCCTGGGATTACCCTTTATACGGACTTCTGTAGACCATGGTACTGCCTTCGATATTGCCGGCAAGGGTATTGCCGATTCTCAGGGTCTTGAAGAAGCGATAAAGATAGCTATCGGGTTAAGCAAAGAGAAAAGATTGGTTAAATCCTGAACTCAAGCAAGGGAGCAGATATCTTATCCTTTGCCCATTATGTTGTGTCTTTCCCATTGGTATGTCCAGACATCAACAGCTTCTGAAGGAGTTGAGAAACGTACCCTTTCATTCTGGCTTATTGCTGTCAGTAAAGCTTTTGCGCGTTGCATTCTTTCCAAACTGAATCCTTCTGGCTTCAAGAAACCGTATAAGTGGAAGTGAATTTGAAAGATATCAATTGCACCTGAAGCGAGGATATTGAGACGAGATTGGAACATTTGAAGCTGACGTTCTTTGTCATTGTCTGACGATGTTGGAGAGAAATGGCTGAACCTGCCTGCCTCATCTGGTTCCCAGTAATCCTCAAGCCCGCCGCTGACGGGAAGCTCTACGACTCGAGAATTTCCTTCGACACAATGGTCTTTTTCAGAGAGTCGGTAGGGTTTACCGCTATTGCGTCTCCTACTGTCAGCCAGGAGAAATGATCCATCTGATAGATAGTGGGCTCCACCGTAACAGATGCTGCAATCGATGTTGAGTCCACACTCACCCAGTGTACTAGTCATATGGTCACGGTAGGCGAACATCCATGTGGCGTGCACCCGCGGAGCGGGCAATCCCATATCAGTTACGAGTAAACAAAGTTCGGGTAGCCAGAGGTGGAAGTCGTCAAGATGCTGTCTGTTGATTTCTTGATTGTGCTCCAGAGTGCCGTCTTGGTAACTGGGAAAGTGACTGTGAATACCGATTTCGTGTCCGGCTTCAGCCAGTTCCAGGAAAACTCCGGAACGATGTTGCATAACATGAGAGGTTAAACACCAGGCTACACGTGGTGATTGATTTCTACTGTCCCTTACTGATGCCAGCATTTCCAGAAAAAATGGGAGTACGTAATCGATTGAACGGAATCCACCATCCCAGACATCGGGTTCTGTGTGACATGTCAAGCATACGTGCATTTCTCCCTGTGCCACTGTAATCTCCTCTTCTACTTAATAAAGATCCCTGCTGACTGTCTTTCCTTACTAGGTAAAGCGTTTATCTTGAGACTTCCATACTCAGTATAATTATCAATGCTCTTGAGGGCAAGACTGACACTACCTTTCTGCTAGACAAATTGTCTGAGTTAGGATAAATTGGTTTGTGGTATGCCGAAGATTGAAAAACAACAACCACCGGTTTTAGCTATCGACCTGGGCGGGACTAAAATAATTAACGCCATTATTTCTCATAACGGAGAAATAATCGCCAAACACGATTATCCTACCCTGGCGGCTGAAGGTCCCCAATCAATAATTAATAGGATGATTTCTGGAATAGATCAACTTCTCCGACAGAGCGTTTTGAGCCTCGCCAAGTTGTGTGCTATAAGCATTGCCGCCGCCGGGATTATTGATATCAGGAACGGTATAATAACCGGAGCCCCGAACCTTCCCGGCTGGCACAATATACCCTTGAAAAGCATTATCGAAGAGAAATGTAAAATCAGGACCTTCTTGATCAATGATGCTGATGCCGCCGCTTTAGGCGAACACCGCTTCGGAGCCGGTAAGGGTATAGACAATCTGATTTTACTGACGCTGGGTACCGGGGTTGGTGGGGGGATTATCCTAAATGGCAGGTTATATCTTGGTTCCTCAGGCAGTGCTGCTGAAATAGGTCATATGGTTATTGAGGCAAGCGGACCGAAGTGTAGCTGCGGTAAGAATGGCTGCCTGGAAGCCCTGGTCTCCGGTACTGCCATCGCCGGAGAAGCGGTAAATCGGATTAATCAGGGAGTAGAGTCTTCTCTTGTCGGGATGGTTGAAGGTAAAATTGAGGAAATAACTGGCGAAAAGGTATATCTGGCCGCTAAAAGTGGCGATTCTCTGGCTCTGGAGGTAATTGCCAGGGCTGCATATTATCTTGGTATAGGGGTGGTAAACCTGGTTAATATTTTTAACCCAGAAATGATCATTATCGGTGGCAGTGTTGCCCGGATGGGCGACCTTCTGCTTGGACCGGTTAGAAAAATGGTAAAAGAAAAAGCCTTTCCTCTTCTGGCTCAAAATGTGAAAATAGTCCCCGCTCAGCTTGGCAATGATGCCGGCATCTTCGGCGCGGCGATATTTGCTTTAGAACATTGAATTTCTTA
>CAYOHA010000315.1:0-3247 GCA_964403625.1 uncultured Dehalococcoidales bacterium
CAGCATGAAGCTCTGCTATCATTTATTAGTTGCCTTGGTAAGCCCCTCTTCTAGTTACAATTCATCGTTTTGTTATTTTTAGCTTATCGTGTGAGATAATTTTATAACCAACAAGGTGGCTTGATTTTCCGGTCGCTGTTTGCTAGTATATCGACAGAAAGGAGGCAAGCGGTTGGTCTAGCAAGCGATCGATAGCTTGTCTCTCGACAACTTCCCAAGCAAGACGTCGTGGGTTCGAATCCCATCACCCGCTCCACTACCAAAAAGACGTCAGTTCTAGTCTTGATTTATCTTTAGAACAGCTGTTATTATTGGTTTTAAATGACAAGAGCAGGAGGAAGCTCTTGTTAAGAACTAACCAGAGAAAAATTAGCTGAGCTTGGATTAGTGAAGTAGCTGATGTGCTGTCGCGAGGTGGCAAACTCTACTAACTATTATGAAGGATCATACTCCTTATATTGCTCCATATCCTTGATTATATAACCAAGGCCGAGTTCCTCCAGCTTTTTCCTGCTTGGGATGCCTTTCTTAGTCCATCCCCTGAGCTGGTAATATTCATCCAGGAACCTGTCCAGTGATCTGACCATCTGTCCTTCTCCTTCAGTGTTCCCGGTATGAAGCACTGGCTCGGTCTGTATTCGCTGGGGCAGGGTATCGTGCCTGCGGTCAAAGCCTTCACGTACGTTGAAAGCACGGTCTAAATTGACGATCCTCTCACCGACAGTGTTAATATAGTCCCAGTCGGCGAATTCCCCAATACCTGTGGCAGCAGCCAGCATTTCCGGGAAGAGAGTCTGGACCCAGTTACCATGGTTCTCGGCGAAAGCGCAGAGAATGCCCACCTCCCTCGATGCTGTGCGGTGCTGATTATAAATTACTATGTCTGCCTTGTCTTCTTCAGAAAAGCGGTCAACTGCCCTGGGTACCCGGCTGCCCATTTCCTGAAAGGCTAAAGAGCCATTACCGTGACTCCCACCAATACTCGATGTGGCATAGCCAAAGCCTGTTGCCTTGAGTCCCCGGGGTTCATAAGCAGGCAATTCCAGCCCTTTTACCTGCATGGCGTAATATTCAGACCCTTTTCCAATACGCCGGGCTGCACGCACGGTACCTTCAGCCAGCACATCGCCAAAACCCTCCCGCTTACCTATCTTTTTAATAAGGGTTATCATGGCGGTGTGGTTACCATAGGTAAGCTCCAGACCATCGGTATCACTACTGGAGAGTATTCCCTTCTCGTAAAGCTCATAAGCAAACCCGATGCAGTTTCCGGTGCTTATGGTGTCCAGTCCGAGTTCATCGCACAACTCGTCGGCGGCTATAGCCGCTTCTTTGCTGGTGCTTTCAATTGGGCCGGTAAAAGCCCAGACGCTTTCATATTCCGGTCCTTCACTGTGTGCCCCTGCATAAAACCCGTCAGGAACGATGTGTATTTTCCCGCAGCGGGCAGAACAGCTATAGCAGCCGAAATCCCCGACTCTTATTTGTTTGAAAGCCTCGCCAGACAATTGTTCGTACCCCTCCATCTGCCCCCAGCGGAAATTCCTTACCGGGTAGACCCCGAGAACATTCCTTGAAATAGCTCCCCCGGTAGTACCTTCAGCTTTAAAACCCTGAAAGCCTCTGGCTGACCGGATTATGTCAATCTGTTTCCCAATCAGCTTTTTTAAGCCTTCCGGGTCATGAATATCTATATTTCTGGTGGCATTGATTGCTACAGCTTTAAGGTTTTTCGAAGCCATCACCGTACCTGTGCCACAGCGGCTGGCGGTCCTCCTTCCGGAAACAATAGCGGCATATCTCACTAGTTTCTCGGCGGCGGGTCCAACACAGGCTGTACGTGTCTGCCTTCCATAACGTTGCGAAAGCCATTCCTGGGCTTGCGATGAGGTCTTCCCCCAGATTTCACCCGCGTTCTCAATCCGGACGCTTTCCGGCGTAATGTAAATATACACCGGCTTCTCTGACTTACCTTCGATAATAATTAGGTCATAGCCGGCAAACTTAAGCCAGGCACCAAAGTCAGCCCCGCCTGATGAACGGGCATAGCACCCGGTTAACGGACTCGTTGTGCACGCCAGCCATCTGGAAGTACTCTGTACTGTGGTACCACCAAGCACCCCGTTACACAGAATCAGTTTGTTATCTTCACCCAGAGGGTCGGTACCGGGGGTTAGTTCTTCATACAGGTACTTTATAGCGAAACCCCGGCCTCCGATAAAGGTCATAACGTCTGATGAAGTGATAGGCTCGCTCTTGATTTTTCTTGCAGAAAGGTTGACCCTGAGTAATTTGCCAGCATAGCCTTTCATTCCGTACCTCCGTATAATTAGATATTTAGATCATAGAGTTTCCGCCGTTTACGCTTATGGTTTGCCCCACAACGTCGCTGGTAACATCCGAAACCAGGAATGTCACCATATTGGCTATATCCTGGGGTTCGGTAAGTCTTTTCAACGGTAAACTCTGTCTGACACTCTCAACCATTTCTGAAGATCGTATCTTCCCATCTGGACCCCGTAAAAAATTAGTAGTAGAGAGCCCGGGACATACGCAGTTCACGTTTATCCCCTTGTCCGCCACTTCGGCGGCAACCGATTTGGTGAAAGTTATTACTGCGCCTTTACACGAGGCGTAGACCGAATTGTTGGGACTGCCGGTCCTGCCGAGACCCGATGCAATATTGACAATTTTGCCATACTTACGCTCCAGCATTTGAGGAAGGACTGCTTTAGTACAATTCATAACCCCTTTAAATAGGAGACTTATAGTGGTCTCCCAGTCTTCCTCCCTGGTTAAATGGATAGGACCTCCGGCACCGCCCGCTCCGGCATTATTCACCAGGATATCTATCTTTCCGAACTCATCCAGTGCAGTCTTCACCATATCTTTAACCTGACTGCTATTACCTACATCAGCTTTCACGGCAATAGCTCTTCTCCCTAAAGCCCTGATTTCAGCTGCCGTTTTTTCTGCTCCATCAAGGTTAATATCATTGACAATGATATTGCAGCCTTCTTTTGCCATCGTTACAGCTGTTGCATGGCCGAAGCCTATCTGGCTTCCGGCACCGGTAATCAACGCTACCTTCCCAGTTAAATTCAGGTCCATTTTCAACCCCCCTTTTTCATCAGTATAATATTATTTTTATATTTTTCTTGCCACTTCCGAACCGCCACGCATCGCGGCAAAGACGCTTCGTTTCCCGGAACAAGGCGTCCGTCGTCCATACTTCTCCCTCTGCCGG
>CAYOHA010000316.1:0-3218 GCA_964403625.1 uncultured Dehalococcoidales bacterium
AATTGGCAAGAAGAGTGTCCCTTTTGGCGTAATCGGTGCTATCTATGAAAGCCGGCCAAATGTCACCGTAGACATTTCTGTTCTCTGTTTGAAATCGAGTAATGCCATCATCTTGAGAGGCGGCAAGGAGGCGGTTCACTCGAACAGCTCTCTGGCTGGTGTCGTCCAGAAAGCAGCTACCAGGGCTGGGATACCCGAGGGAGCGGTACAGTTCATAGAAGATATTGACCGGACACTTCTTAATCACCTGCTCAAGATGAGGGGCACTGTTGACCTGATTATCCCCAGAGGTGGTGAAGAGCTACAAAAATTCGTCAGCCAGAATGCAGCTATGCCGGTGATAAGCGGTGGCATCGGTGTTTGCCATACCTATGTTGATAAGAGTGCTGATATAGCTAAGGCGGTGGCTATTGTCTATAACGCTAAAGTTCAACGACCGTCAGTATGCAATGCTCTGGATACTGTGCTTGTCCACACTGATATTGCGGAACACTATCTGCCCAGGATGGCAGCCGAACTAGCTAAAGCTAAGGTAGAGTTACACTGTGATGAACGAGCACTATCCATTCTTAAAGCTGATTCTTCCTTGAAGCTGGTGCCCGCTACAGAGAAGGACTGGGGGAAGGAATTTCTGGCGCTGGTGGCGGCAGTAAGGGTAGTGGACTCCCTGGATGAGGCAATGGAGCACATTGCCCGTTATGGTTCGGGGGCAGACGAAGCTATTGTCACCGAAGACTACGGTGCTGCCATGCGTTTTCTTAATGAGGTGGATGCCGCCTGTGTCTATGTTAATGCCAGCACCCGTTTCACCGATGGCGGTCAGTTCGGTCTTGGAGCGGAAGTAGCCATCAGCACTCAGAAAATGCATGCCCGTGGACCTATAGGCTTAAAGGAATTGACCACCTATAAATGGATTATCTTCGGCAGCGGTCAGGTAAGGCCTTAAAACTCAGCTTTTATTAGCTGAGAACAGTTAAAAGAGTGTGAGGTAACTATTAATCTCTACCTTACTCCGGCTGAAGCCAGGGCTGCCTCCTGTAATTTGAAAAGACCCTTGATACCTTTTTCTGCCAGAGAAAGAAGAGAATCGATTGTTTCCTTATCGTATGGCTTGCCTTCAGCCGTACCCTGAACCTCGACAAACTCTCCCTTGTTAGTCATTACCACATTAAAATCTACCTCGGCGTTCGAGTCTTCATCATAACACAGGTCTAAAAACCTGGTACTGTGAACAATACCTACACTGGTAGCAGCTATGGCACTCTTTAAAGGTATCGATGATACTATTCCCATATTTGCCAGGTTCCGTATTGCCAGGTACAAGGCTACATAGCTGCCAGTAATGGCGGCAGTCCTGGTCCCACCGTCCGCTTGAAGCACATCACAATCTACTATCAGGGTTCTTCCTCCGAGAGAGCTAAGGTCTGCTATCGCCCTCAGTGAGCGTCCGATAAGGCGCTGAATTTCCTGGTTTCTGCCGTTAATTCTGCCCGTTGATATATCACGGGGCGTGCGCGTGAGGGTCGCACGAGGCAACATAGAGTATTCAGCTGTAATCCAGCCACCACCTGCCTCTCTAATAAAGCCAGGAACTCTCTCCTCGACACTGACCGAACACAATACACGTGTCTTCCCTAACTCAATCAGTGCCGAGCCTTCAGCATAGTTCTGGTACCCGGTGGTTATTTTCACCGGCCTCAATTCATCCCAGGCACGACCATCAGCTCTCTTCATCTTTCTTACTTCCTTCTGGATTCTTTAATATATGACAGAGTATAACATTGATAATCAATGATGGCAACAACTCTACCTTACCCACTACATAAGCGTTAGCTTTTACCCCCTTTTTCTACTTCACTCAAGACTATAACTCTTCTCTGCTCTTTCTCGCCCAATGTCACTAATCCTTCCATGGTGACATTTTCCCTGAACATTTAACTGGTGACAAAATCGTAGAACATTAACACTCGCAATGCGAATAGTTGACAGCAAGACTCAGCTATGTTAAACTTGTCATTTGGTATTTGTAGCTCAGCAGACGGCTGATAGGTTGTAGGCTAAAATTCAATCTATCATTGATGGATGGGCTAAAGCTCATCCATTTTAATTGTAGGAGATAAAAAATGCCGACTATTAATCAACTGGTTAGAAAAGGGCGTAAAAAGATACTAAAGAAAGCCAAAACACCAGCCTTGAACTTCAGTTATAATTCCCTGAAGGGCAGGATGATGGAAGGTAAAAGTTCTCCGCAAAAGCGAGGGGTATGCATTCAAGTAAAAACCACCACCCCGAAGAAACCTAATTCAGCACTGCGTAAAATAGCTAAGGTACGGCTGACGAACCAGATGGAGGTGACAGCTTATATTCCTGGAGAGGGGCATGAATTGCAGGAACACTCAACAGTTCTTATTCGTGGTGGGCGGGTACCGGATTTACCTGGTGTGCGTTATCATATTATTCGTGGTGCACTGGATACCACTGGAGTAGTTGACCGGAAGCAAGGTCGTAGCCTCTACGGCACCAAACGGACTAAGCAAACAGCCGAATCAGCTTAGGAGGTAAAATGGCAAGGCGGAGCCGAGTGTGGAAAAAAGAAATATACCCTGATGCCAAGTATCACAACGTGATGATATCCCGGCTGATTAACAAAATTATGAAAGAAGGCAAAAAAAGCAAGGCCGAGAAGATTGTCTATGGTGCTCTGGATTTGATTGAGAAGCGTGAGTCCCAAGTTGCACTTAATGTACTGGGACAGGCGGTGAGGAATGCAACTCCTCAACTTCAGGTAAAATCGCGCCGAATAGGTGGTGCTACCTACCAAGTACCGGTGGAAGTTCGCCCGGAGAGAGGCCTTTCTCTGGCTTTACGCTGGTTGTTAGATTCCGCTCGTGCCCGGCAGGGAAAATCTATGATTGAAAAGCTGGCAGCCGAACTCAGTGACGCTGCTAAGGGACAGGGAGCAACTGTTAAAAAACGTGATGATACCCACCGAATGGCAGAAGCTAATAGAGCCTTTGCCCACTATCGATGGTAAGGGATTATTTAATCAATAGTTAATATTATGGTAAGAAGTTCAGTCTCAAATAAATCAGAGTCGAAAGTCATGACTGTATCAAGGAATTTTCCGTTAGAAGACATACGAAATATGGCTTTTATCGCTCATATCGACGCCGGTAAAACCACCGTCACCGAGAGGATTTTATATTATACCGGACGTA
>CAYOHA010000317.1:0-3111 GCA_964403625.1 uncultured Dehalococcoidales bacterium
TTCTCTCATATTTAGGCAGACAGACCGGCATGCCCACATGAAAACACCACTTGTCCATCCCGATAGGGTAATTAAAAAAGAACCCCTGTGATGCACTAGGGTCCAGATTCTCGAGAAAGTGACATTCAGGCAGGACAATATCAGCAAACCCTTCGGTTGTTTCATTATGGACAGTATTAATTGAGAATATGAAGGGCACCTTTTTAAGGAAAGCTTCAGCTGATCTTGGATTGCCAGCACTCATTACCGTGTTCGCCCCATATAATCCCAGTGCTTGTGGTTCGTAGGGACGACCGGTATTAGTCCAGATTTCCTCCCAATCATCACAATAAGGATATGGGTTTCGGCCGGCGTGAGGGAAGATATCGGTGAAGTTCAATAGACCGGGACCTGCTGGCTTGGGCGGTGGCCATGGTGCTTTTGAGAACCACACTCCTGGTGTTAACATTCCGTCATAACTAGCATAAGGTTGAAAGCTTGGGCGGCCTGTTTCGGGGTGTCCAAACCCTCTCACCGTCCCTGAACCGAGTATGCCACCGCAGACATCCTGATTTCCCAGGAGTGAGTTCAACAATGTCAATGCTGCATACTGGTGAAAGCCGTTGGTATGTGTATTCACACCTTTATACCCAACGACGCAGGCTGGTCGATAGGGTACTTCTATACCGTTGATGTTGATAGTACTGCCTATCCTGGCTTCTTCGACAAGCTCCTGGGCAAGCCGTCTAATCCTCTCTTCAGGTACAGTGCTGATTTCTGCTGCCCAGTCTGGTTTGTACTGCTTTAGATGATCTTTCAATAGCTGGAAAGCCGGCCAGCACCTAACTCCATTTACTATGTATTCACCATCCAGGGCAGGTTTAGTTAGAGTAGGATCATCGTAAGTCTTTGTTTTGTTATCCGCTTCATCCCAGATAAGCGGGTACCCAGTCTTTTCGTCTCTTATGAATAGTTTATCAGGTCCAGCCAGGTAGGGTCCGTTCGTTTTAGTCCTGATATATTCAGTATCGTAAATTCCTATCTCGTTGACAATAAGGTTAGCCATTGCCAGGAATACAGCCAGGTCAGTACCTGGCAGAATGGGTATCCACTCCGTAGCTTTACTCCCGGAGATGTAACCCACCGGGTCCATTACGACCATTTTCATACCTCTATCCCTGGCTTCTGCTCCTAAGCGTATTGCAGTAGCCAAGCTGCGCCCACCAGCTACACCTTCGTTGCCTCCGCACCTAAGTACGAAATTACAGTAACGGTAGTCAGGGAGAATATCCCAGGCGCCATGCACAAGTGCACCGATATGATGAGCCACTGCTCCACAAGCCGTCCCAACACCGCCAGCCGCCCGGTTTAGAGTACCAAAAGAAACAAAGAATCCTCCAGCCAGAAGCGTGGCTTTAAAAGTTGTACCGGGACCGGGTGTGAAACCCCAGACCAGTTGCCTCGGGTCTGACTTTTTTATTTGGATAAGTTTTTCGGCGATTGTATCTAACGCCTCATCCCAGGAAATTCTCTGCCATCCTGGGTCTTCTCCGATTCCCTTTCTGGGATTCGTCCGTTTCACTGGATAGTTAATGCGATTGGGATCGTGATAGTCCATTATGGTAGCGACACCCTTTCCGCACATCCCCCCTTGACCTCCCAGATCACTCTCTTGATTGCCTTCAATAGCTATCGGC
This sequence comes from uncultured Dehalococcoidales bacterium, assembly GCA_964403625.1. GTDB lineage: Bacteria > Chloroflexota > Dehalococcoidia > Dehalococcoidales > UBA2162 > CAYOHA01. The sequence goes on from CAYOHA010000317.1 coordinate 1,677, forward strand.
CAGCCGTCTACCACTCTGACTCTTGCCCCACATACACAGTAACACCCGCCGCAGATAGTATAGGCCCAATAGTCCTTGCTATCTCCCTTGGTGAAAATCCTGAAATCCTCTCTTTCTTTACGTAATTTCTCGCTCTGTATTTCTTCTTCCATTTTCCTGAGACTATCTCCTCCTGCGAAATATAGCACGCTCAGCACGCGCAGTCAATTAATAATAGGTAAGAGAAAAAGGGAGTTTCTATAAATCATTTATGATGATTGAAAGCAAACTCATCTAACAATATTTATGATAAAATAAACTACACTATTTTGACAAATCTTGATGAAGTGATAGAATACCAATGACCTGATTGACCTAAAACAAAAAAATAAAAAGGAGGCAACAATGGATTATGGTCTAAAAAACAGGGTAGCACTGGTAACCGGGACGGGTAGTCAAATAGGTATGGGTAAAGCTATAGCTTTAACTCTGGCAAAGGAGGGTTGTGACATAATATCTGCCGATATGGACTTTGAAGGGGCGAAAAAAACAGCGGAAGAGGTAAAAGCCTCAGGACACAAAGCTATCGCTGTCAAAGTAAATGTATCTAAGCAGGATGAAGTCAATGATATGGTCAAGACAGCATTGGCTGAGTTCGGCAGAGTAGATATACTGGTAAATACAGCTGGCGGAACTGCTGGAGCGGGTCCTGTAATCCAGGCTTCTGAAGAGAAATGGCGAAGAGATATTGATGTTAACTTCTTCGGCTCAATGTACTGTGCCAAGGCGGTTCTTCCCGGTATGATACAGCAGAAATACGGTAAGATTGTTAATTTTTCCACAGGTATTGCTCTAACCGGTATGATGGGTTCGAGTTCTTATGCCGGGGCTAAGGCTGCATTAATATCCTTTACTAAGTGTCTGTCAATGGAAGTTGGACCTTCAAACATTAACGTAAACTGCCTTCAGCCATCAATGGTCATGACCAATTTTGGAACTCACGCCACAATGGATCCTAAAATGGCGGAACAAATGGCACAAAGGTTACCTCTAAGAAGACTCACGACGACTCAGGATATAGCTAATCTGGTGACTTTTTTGGTTTCGGATATCTCCAATGGTATTACGGGGAAAATTTTCGAAATATAAGTTATAATTTAAAGATTAAAAAATTGAATACAATTCTGGTGTATACATTTGCAGAAGAATATTTTAAATATTTAGCTACTCAAATGCTAGATAACTGATAAAAAATGCTTATACTCAGACCTTTATTAGGCTATGAAGGAGGATAAACTATGCAGGAATCCGCAAGGAGAATGATGGAGGAGCGGAGGAGTCACTGGGAAGAAGATTTTCCTGTGCTGTTCGAGCCTAAAATTCCAACGATGGATAAGAAGTTGGTGATTGAAGCGGCGATTCCCGGTTGGTTGCCCATCGAGTGGTGGCGCGAACG
>CAYOHA010000318.1:0-3105 GCA_964403625.1 uncultured Dehalococcoidales bacterium
GTCGCTCATGGAGCAGGTACCACAGGCATTGAAAGATGCCTACGAAAGACTCGGCAGTAAAGTCCAGGAGCTGGGAGTTCTCTGCAACCGGTCACTATTCCTGGCCGATGATCTCAATAATAGACTGGAAGCTCAACAGGACCGGTTACTGCAACAGGAAGTAGAGCAACTCACAACATTAGAGGCCATATTAACCATTTGCCGGGAGATTGCCAAATCTATGCATGTTGGAAATATCTTCGACCTGGAGAGTGCCAGACGGGTGGCCGAGTACGCTTTGTCCATTGCCGGTGAATTCAAGCTGTCTGAAAGTGACCGCCAGGCGCTCCGCTACGCTGCCCTGTTTAAAGACCTGGGATTGGCGTTATCTCCCAAGGACATGGTGGAGCAGAGGGTGGCACCTACTCTTGAAGAAGCGATGGCTATTAGAGTTCGCTATGACCTGGTGTGGAAGACGCTATCAACCATTCGTTTCCTCATAACTGCCCTGGATTTCGTCCTTTACAGGTACGAAAGGTATGACGGTACGGGCGGACGTTTTGGTGTTAAAGGCGCCGACATTCCGCTGGGATCGAGAATCCTAGCCATTGCCGATACGTTTGACTCCCTAACCTCAGGCCAATCACCGCACGGTAAATTAATCCTCAAAATGGCTATGCAGAAAATTGTTGAAGACTCAGGACTGCGTTTTGATCCCCATATAGTCGGTGCTTTTTTAATGTTGTGGAAGAGAAAGGAGCTGAACACGGTACCAAGTGAATCTTCTTTCAAAGAGTAAATTTTAATAAGTTCTAACCTAAGATTAACCGTTATATAACATTGTTCTAACCGACCAAGATTACAATTAAATAATAATGAGGGTTGTAAATATTGGTCCTTAACCATGGTGATAATCCTAAATATATCTTAACTAGAGGATTATCAGGAGCTACTAAGGAGAATAAAATATGGTAATTGAAACCAGGCCACCGGTCAAAAGAGAGATAGAATTAAGAGAAGTTAAGAGAGCAGTCGTGGCTCTGGTAGGCTTGGGGTATGTAGGACTACCGCTGGCTAATGCTTTTTCACGTAAGAATAAGGTAATCGGTTACGATATGAAGACCGACCTGGTAAGAAAAATGAACTCCGAGCATAAATACAATTTCGTGGCGACTACAGACCCCAAGGCACTGAGAGAAGCCGACTTTATTATCATTGCCGTACCAACTCCCGTAAACGAATTTAAGGAACCAGACCTATCTCCCGTTATCAATGCCAGCCGTACGGTTAGCCAGTATATGAAACCCGGTTGCACTATAATTCTGGAATCAACTGTTTATCCCGGTGTAACCGAAGAAATCGTTAAGCCGATTCTCGAGCAGACCGGGAAAAAGTGTGGCCAGGACTTTAAAATAGCCTATTGTCCGGAGAGAATTAACCCGGGAGATAATGAACACGGAATAGACAATGTCGTTAAGGTTGTAAGCGGCATGGATGAGGAGACTGCAGAAGCTGTTGCCGCACTATACGCCACAATCTGTGGCAGCGTTTTTAAGGCAAAGAATATTAAGACAGCCGAAGCTGCTAAGGTGATTGAGAACGTACAGAGAGACCTGAATATCGCTTTGACTAATGAATTAAGTCTTATCTTTGAGCGTCTGGGAATAAAGACCAGTGACGTTATGGATGCAGCCAGTACCAAGTGGAACTTTCATCGTTATATGCCGGGTATGGTCGGCGGCCATTGTATTCCGGTTGACCCCTATTACCTGGTGCGTAAAGCTAAAGAACTGGGCTATGAAGCCAGGGTAATCCTGGCTGGCAGAAGTGTCAATGATTATATGCCACTGCATATCGCCCAGATGATTATAAAGGGCTTAAATGACATGAATAAGGTCATCAATGGGTCTAGGGTCCTTCTAATGGGATTGACCTATAAGGAGAATGTCCCGGATACCCGAGAAACACCGGTCAAAGAGATGATTAAAGAGCTTAAAAAATACAGGGTCGAACTTCTCGGCTTTGACCCCGTGCTAAACGGTCAGGTAGCTGAATTCGATGTTAAAGGGGTAACTGACCTGAGAAGTCTGAAGGATATTGACTGCCTTGTCCTTTGTGTTGGCCACCAGGACTTTCGCCAGTTCACCTTGCGCGATTTGAAGGCAATCATGGGGCCCAATCCCGTACTAATCGATGTGCGCGGATTCTTTAAGGCCGCCGAAGCTGAAAAAATGGGTTTCCACTATAAGACCCTATAAGGAGAAGACAGACAAGAGCTACCAATAACAAAGGCTTTACATAGCATTATAAAGATTCTCAGATACTTACTGCTCCTTTGAATTATCAAGGGAGCAGTGATATTTTATAGGAACTATGAGTTGAAATTGCGTAAAATGGTACAAGGTCTATCGGTGCCCCCCCATCAGTCATAAACAAAATTAAGGTTGCACAATCATTTCCGTGCGCGCCATAGCCTTGTAATCAGAAGAACCAAAATAGATAGCTGGTCTAGAGGGCTTCTCTGAGGATTTTCTTTATATGCCGCGTCTTCTCCGAGCGAAGAAGTAGACCGGCAGCCCGATAGCGACGACACAAGCAACAACAATAATACCACCGATGAGCCCCCAGTTAGTTGTCGGCTGGACTGGTAATGCTTCCGCTGGTTTTACTGGTGTGGGTGCTGGTGTGGGCGTGCGTGCTGGTGTGGGTGCTGGTGTTGGCGTAGGTACTGGAACAGGTTCAGAGGTGTTTGCTGGCTTCGGTACAGGCGTCGCTTTAGGCTCCGTCTCAGTTACAGGTGCCACCGCCCTGAACGTACCGGTCAGGCTTCCTATCTTAATATTATAGCTACCCGCTTTTACAGGCGTATATGTGAAGGTCACTTCCTGGCTGGTCCTTCCCGCCAGTGTTATCTGTCTGGTTTCTACGCTGATTCCATTGACCAGCAGAATTACCTTGTAGCTCCCCTTCAGGTCACCAGCGTTGGCTACCTTAACGGTTATGACCGCTTTGTCTGCAGGCCTCACCTCTGCCGGAACTACGCTCAGGTCGCTCAAAACGAAGCTGGCGGGAAGAGTTTTTGCCATTATAGCATATGTGGAAAAATGACTGATTAATGTTGTGATG
>CAYOHA010000319.1:0-3104 GCA_964403625.1 uncultured Dehalococcoidales bacterium
GACGAAAGGCTGGATATTCACTAGTAAAATATCCAGCCTTTCGTCTTAACCTGAAGTAACTTTATAATCAAATGTTTGACGACTGTACGTTACGGATAAAGATTTCTTTTTAACTATAGAGCTTTTGTTATTGAAAAGGGAACCCATAACAAATAAAGGCTATCCCCGGAGATCCCTTTTACTCTGTGATAAGAATACTCATCTATTACTGAGATACCAACCTTCAATTAGTCTGGCTATAAAATGTATTCGCTAGTATTATTAAAATGCCCGTAGCTAATGACTAGCGGTTATTCCTATATTTAAAAAACCTCTTTAAGTCCCAATTGCTACTGCTTCGGTTAAAGTAGCCCCAGTTATTAGCTTAGTTAGAATCGCCGTGGGTTTGTATGGCGGCAGTTTCAAGTAGTTAAAACCGAACGCATCGCCAGGTGCACCACCTGCCACAAATATAGGAATGTCTTCCGGAGAAATTTGGACTGGAACCATCCCTCCTGGTCTCAGGGCTTCTTCAAATACATGTCTACGCTCTGGAGGAATAACGTGTTCATAACCTATTCCAATTGCTGTTTGTATAGACTTAATATCTGCTGGACTAAGCTCTTCGTACCTTACCACTGTACGTCTATAGATTTCCTTTTGTAAACCGTTTTGATACTCGTACCCAAGCTTTTTCAATAAAAATAGCTTCCTCTTGCCCAACTTCATCAGGTAAAAGCCAGAAATTATCATCCATTGTTATAAACCAATCACTCATACAATAATCTATATGAATTTATATAACCTCTAATTGTCTCCATAACAGGCAATAAAGTATAATATGGCATAATGCCTCACACAATATTCTTTGCATTAAATTATAAAACCCAACACTCGTCAACCACAAGTACCTTCTAATAGGATTTGCAGAATAAGAATGCGAAGTGCCATTAGTCGGAAGTTACCTCAACAATACAAGTTAATTTTTAACCTAATGACCAATAATAATGGCCTAAAATAAGTAGAACCAAAAAAGAAGGCTAGAGTTTTTAGTTCTCCAGCCCTCTTTCTAGTTGCCAAAATGCGACCCCAGGACTAATATCCCATGGACTTCTTCAACGCCTCGTCTATCCAGTAGAACCTAGCATATTCTCCATAAAATTGACCGTAGTAATTCTGTAGCCAGGGCCACCATAAGTTGTAGGTGTATGGTGTTGGCCGGGGTATGTAGTAGGCCTGCTCCAGAAGGTAGGACTTCGCGCTCTTGTAGGCCTCGTAAGCCCTGGGCGTGTCGGTAAAGATGTAGGTTTGCATCTCGTTGTAGATGTTTTCAAGTAAAGGGATACTTCCCGCAGGGTCGTTAATAAAACTGGAGTTAAACGAGCTGGTGCCCCTCCAGCCAGACGCGAAGAGCTGTATGCTGAGAGTTGAAAACATACTGCGATATATCATCTCCTCGTGCCTCCGCGCCATAGCGATTGTAAAATAGCCGCCTGGCTCTCTGACATCCATTTCCAGAGTAACACCAACCTCGGACCACATGTCTGCGAAGATGGATAGCTCGTCGATGCTTCCGGCACCTGAGACAATTATCTTGGTCTTAAAGCCGTTGGGGTAGCCAGCTTCTGCTAAAAGCTCCTTTGCTTTCTCCGGATTATAGGTAAATAACTCCTGCACTGCCTCGGGCATCTCTTCTAAAGGCTTATACAGACCAATTATTGTTTTATTGACTGGCCAGACATCTATCTCAGCCTCCCCCTTGTAGAGGTCTCTCACTATTGTTTCGAAATCGGTAGCCAGCATCAACGCCTGGCGCACTCTTACATCGTAGTAAGGAAGATCTGGATTATTCGTCCTCATACCGATGACCCAGGGCTGGTTAGATAGAGTTCTGTGGTACTCGAGGTCGGGGCATTGCTGCATCAAAGTTTCCCACTGTTCGCGGATGACTCCGAGAAGCGTATCAATTTTGCCGGTGCGTAAAGCCGCCTGCTGGGTTGAACCGTCAGGTATTATCAGTTCCTTGACTTCGTCAATGTAGGGTACTTGATTGCTCTTGCCCGGACCCACCGGGTCCTTCTCCCAGTAGTTGGGATTCTTGACAAGTCTTACCAGGCTGCCGGGAACATAGTCAGCAAAGATAAAGGGCCCTGTCCCCACCACATTTCGCCAATCCTCCACACTGCCGTATTTTTCTACCACCTCACGGGGATGGATGCGTTGAGACCCAGCCCCGTAGATTACCCATAAAAAGGATGTCCAGTAATCTACGGGAGTCCTGATGGTTACCTCCCAGGGTCCGGTTTTTTCGATGGTTGCCGACTTTGCTACGTTCGGCTGGCTGACAAACAACCAGGAGGTAGGCGACTCCTTGTGACGGTTGAAGCTCCAGACAATGTCATCAGCGGTAAGTTCTCTGCCATTCATCAACCGTCCGGCTTCACTATTCACTTGCTGCCAGTGTATCCCCTGGCGAATTTCCAGTACCCAGACACCTGGTTCGGGCATTGCCCAGCTCTCGGCGACCTGGGGCATCATATAATCTTCCACGGCGCCTCCGCCCGCGGTTAAGTCAGTCACCCCGCTGCCGGCTGGACCTCTGGTCCAGTCTTCCACCATATTCCGCTGATAGCAGTAGACGCTGGCCTGTCCTCCGGCAGTACCTTTCTTACAGTCATCAAAATTGGTTGGGTCGACAGGTGTGACTAGAGTGAGTGTGCCACCATATTTTGGCACCTCTGGAGACAATAACCCTTCTTCTTCCTCTTCTTCCTCCTCTTCCTTTACCTCTTCCTCCGTTATTACTACTTCTCCTTCCTCTTCTGTTTCTATCTCCTCCTCCACTGCTTTCGTACCACACGATGCTATCACAAGGGACAGTACCATCAAAGAGGTTACCACAACCCATATAATTTTATCTTTCATGCTTGTTTAACCTCCTCCTTTAATTTGGTTAATATTCTAGTGTATTCAACCATACTCTTCTTTCATTTCATTTTCGCGATTCCAAGGATACCACCTCCTGCCTGGCTAGCTCTGCCGTAAAGCCTGATTACCCCCAGGGCTAAGGTTACGGGAGGGGTGTAGTTGGTATTTTAAGCTGAGTGAGTTGCTTGACCTAAGCA
>CAYOHA010000320.1:0-3079 GCA_964403625.1 uncultured Dehalococcoidales bacterium
CTCAGTAGAGAGTTGCCGAAGCCCTCCTTGATTACTAATAGTGCTGCCCCTCCAGCCTCTTTCAGCTTCTGGCGAGCTTCGTTAATATCGCTTCCAGAATATGCAATCTCGGCATTGCTCTCCAGAGAACTAACCATATTTGTCGAGATATGAGTACCATCGAGATCGGCCACCGAAATCACAGGCTTTTTTTCTGTTTCTTCACGGGCAGACCCAACTACCTGGCCGACGAAGAAGAATATTAGTGCCATCATTATGACAGAAAATAAGGTGGCTTTAGTTACCAGTTCTCTGAGTTCTTTCTTGATAATGTTTAGTATCATCTGGTTACTATCCGCGTAAATACTTCCTCGATATTCTCAGCTGAGTATTCCTTCTTGAGGCTGGCAGACGTTCCTGTAGCCACGATTTTCCCGTTATTTATCAAGGCAATGCGGTCGCAGAGATACTCGACCTCCAGCATATTGTGAGAAGAAAGAAGTACGGTAAGACCTGTTTTAACCGTATTCCTGATGATGTTTCTAATTTCCCCAGCACTGAGAACATCCAGTCCGGAACTTGGTTCATCCAGAATAGCTAGCTTTGGTTCGATCATCAACGCCCGGGCGACAAGTAAGCGTCTCGTCATTCCCTTACTGTAAGTGTCAACTTTGTCATTAATGCGGTCACCGAGTCGGGCAATCTGCAAGCCACGCTCGACTATTTTCGCGGCCTTTTCTCCATTAGCGAAAAACCGGGCGATAAATTCCAGATATTCCTTACCGCGGAGAGTTTTATATGCTCCGGCGTCCTCGGGGAGATAACTGATTATCTTTCTTACCGCGGCCGCATCTTTAGGAAGGTTATATTCGAAAACTTTAACTGTGCCTGAGCTGATTTGTAGCAGTGTGGACAGAATTCGGAGAGTGGTTGTTTTACCCGCCCCGTTAGGACCTATCAGACCGAAGATTTCTCCCTCTTCAACTTCGAAAGAGACACCATCGAGAGCTTTAAAATTGCCGAAATATTTAACCAGATTATTGACTATGACAGCTGACATAAAAAATAACGCCTGGTTTTCTCTATATTTAGTAAAACGCCTTGAAGCCTATAATCTAAATTCGGGAATTCTTACTTCGATGTATTATATATCCTCACGGGTGGTTTGCCAAGCCTTCAGGCAAGAAGCCAATCACGTGACTGTCATACTGGAGTCCTTCCTGCAGGGAAGGACGACCTGCCCGCCGTACAAGACTTTGGCAGGCGGGAGTATCTCAGGGTGGGGCGATTAGATTCAAAAACCAAATAATTTTCCTCGTCTAACAGAAAGCTTTATTGGTGAAGAATGGGTAGGCCTATTAGAAGTAAAAATTACCTTACCAGACAGTTACAAAATAACTATTGTATTATGATATATTCATAGTCTATAATAATCTCGTATACAATTATTTAATATAAAATATAACAAATCTTAGATTATCACAATCGAATATGAGGAATAGATGACCGTATGGGAAATATAAACATCCTCATCGTTGAAAATAGTCTAAGTGTGATAGAGTTGATTAAAAATGCTTTCGAAAAGGAAAGCTGGTCTACTCTGGTAACCGCAGAAGCTAACAGGGCTATCGATATTATCGACAGGTCTCTTCCGGACCTGATTGTACTTAATAGCGTATTACCTGAAATTAATGTTCTTCAATTATGCCGGCATATCCGTGAACAATCACAAATACCCATCATAATTATCAGCCCTCACGGTAGTTACGAAGAAAAGATTGAATACCTGAACCTTGGAGCCGATGACTACATGTCACAGCCATTTGCGGTAGAAGAATTGATAACACGGATTAAGGCAGTACTTCGGCGAAGTCAACCGGTTGATTCCGTTCAGACTCCCTCTCTTTTTACGAGTGGTCATTTAAGGATTGACTATGAAAAAAGGCACGTAACAATAGCCGGAAATGAGATAAGACTCACACTTATAGAATACAACCTGCTAAAAGAGTTAACGCTTAATGCAGATAAGCCTTTGACTTATGACTACCTGCTGAAGAAAATCTGGGGTCATGAATACGGGTCCGAAAGAGAATATATTCATACCTATATCAAACATTTACGCTCTAAAATCGAGCCTGACCCTAAGAACCCTCAATATCTAATCTGTATCCCGGGAATGGGATATAGGTTCAGAAGTATCTCGTAACAGAAATCCAGTATATAATGCCACTCGAAAAAATAGCACCCATATACCAATTGAAACGTTACGCCTCCAATTTTCAGTAAATTTTCAGCGTTTTTCCAGTGACTTTTGTCACTTCGCGTGCTAGATTCATTGTTAGAGGAATAAAAAGCTGGAGGGGCTTATGAGAATCCGTAAGCTATGCGGAGTGTGGCAGGTGGACTCATAAAGCCCGCCTTGAGACAGGCGGAGAAAATGGGCACTAATTTTAGCCATTAAAGGAGGTAGGAAATGAAACACATAAACAAGCTTATAGCCATCATTTTATCAACTGCAGTGATTCTGAGCTTTGCTATACCAGTTACAGTTAGTGCTGCTACAATTGAAAAAGAAACCGCCGAAATGGATTTGGCTAGAGAGGCAGCTCAGCGCTTCATTTCTGAAACAGGAATACGGGTTTTCCCAGAGTGGGAAGCTGCTGACTTAACGAATGGTGTAGCATATCATGACCTACAGGGTAATATAATCTGCTATACGTTTGGCATAAGCATATATGAAAAAATGATTGGTCGGGTAGTCGTAGGAAATTCGCTGTACGATTTCGGCGTACTTGAGGCAGGCTCTGGTTCTTATCCAACTATTCCATCTGACGATGAGTTTAAGGAGGCTATTACCAAAGAGCTTGACCTTGATTTTAGCGATCTTGGTAAATCCATGCTTGTATATCTTGGTTATAATCGGTTCTATGCTATATATGAGTTTAGGGCCAATACTATTGGTTTAAATCTGCTATCAAAACACTTATACAAAGCCGATGAACTGAAATCGAGTATTGCAACACCTGAAGAATGTAGAGATATCTATAATAATACAAATAAAGAACAAGTATGTAACAAGCCGATACAAAAAACACAAAAA
>CAYOHA010000321.1:0-3070 GCA_964403625.1 uncultured Dehalococcoidales bacterium
AATCAACCAGAAATATCGGTAGTTCTCAGCGGTATGAGCGCAATGGAGCAGGTGATGGAAAACGTTGCTATCGCCGAACACTCTGCACCGGGTATACTTACAGCTGAGGAACTTTTACTTATTGAGCGAGTTCGTAAAGCCTACCGCGGGTTAAGTCCTATCCCCTGCACCGGATGTGGGTACTGTATGCCCTGTCCGAACGGTGTGGAAATACCGCGTATCTTCCAGATGTATAACGATTCAATAATGTATGACGATATCAAAATGGGGCAATTCCGCTACCAGTCACCCGATATATTTAAGGAGGAGCAGCGAGCTGACCGGTGTCTCGAATGTGGTGAGTGTCTGGCAGCCTGCCCACAGGAGATACCTATCACTGAGTGGCTTCAGAAGGTACATGCCCAGCTCGGGCCGAAATAATATAACTCTACGAGAGAATATGTTCTTGTTTATACTTTTTCTTCTGCATTAGCCGGCTAACTGCCTGGCTCTCTTGAGTGTCAGTGCCACCACCATGATAAGAATCAGGTCTATGCCAATAAGTATGAAAACATTCAAAGCGATGTCAGGCCAACTTCCACCTCTATGGCTAATCTCAATTATTGGTTGCAGAAGGTAATAGGTCGGGAATATTCGGCCAATCCACTGAGGAATCTGGGGGAACAGGTAGACAATAGCGGGAGCCCACAGGAGAATCCCTCCACTCTTCCAGATAGCAAAGAGAGAAGTAACGTCCTTTATCAAAGCTCCGCATATCAGACCAATTGCTGCAGCCATAATTGCACCAATTGTCAGAAGCAGGACCAGAAGCAGAGGTTGGGCACCGAAAGCCTGGTTAAACACCAGGACTAATACACCTCCAAATAAACTGAGAATAATACCAAACAGCCCCTTAGCAATGAAAATGTCTTCGATAGAGGTTGGAGTTATGACCAGTGCTTCAAGGGTTTTTTTCTCTTTTTCGTTGATAACTGATGTTGCTGGCAGGAAAATTCCTCCTAGAAACACAGCCATAAGTATTATCAATGGGAGCAAACGGTCATTCCAGGGTATGTTTTCCCTGTCACCTAAGTTAATAAGTTTAATATCAACAGGTGCTTCTTGACCAGCAAGCTCTCTTATCAGATTGGTTAATGTCATCGCAATGATGGTGCGATCCTTTGCCAGGCTTTCTCCCCAGGTATAAGCTGTAATTTCAACCTTTTCTCCCTGAGTAACAGTGTTATCGAAATCAGCGGGGAGTATCAGTCCTATATCCACAGAACCACTTTCGACTGCCTGTCTGATTTTGTCATCAGTTTGATAATCCCTGTAGACCAGTGAGTCCAGCTCTTTCAGCATTACTGTCAGTTGGGAGCTGTCTTCATCCACGATGCCCAATTTTGGCTTCTCGCTAAACAGAGTACCGAAGATCAGGGAAAGCACGAGAGAAAGGACTATAGGTAGCACAATAGCCCAGATAAAAATAAAACCCCTGGTGCCGTGCCAGAGTTCCTTGCCTAGTAAAATTCCTATGCGTTTTAGACTCACTGGATTCTCCTTCGTAGTACCATAACACCAATCCATCCTAGAACAAGGTCACACGATATTATTATCAGCAGGTTAGGCCAGATGTCACTCCAGCTAGCTCCAAAATTGGCGGTCCTGTGTACTGTATCAACCACGTAATATGAGGGGATAAAATTTATCCAGCCAGTGACAGCACCCGGGAACATTACACCTAATGATGGTATGAAGAGGGGAATTAGAGCGACCATACCCCAAGCCAGTACGGACATAAAGTCTCTGCTCAGGGAGGCGATAATAAAACCGATTCCAGTAACCATTACGGCTCCTAATAGCAGTGTAATTATGATTATCAGTGGCTCGTGATTCATACCGCCAACGATTGCCATAAACAAAGCCGCCTGAGTGAAGGCGAGGATTACTCCGGTAATCCCTTTAGAGATAAAAAATCCTTTGACCGTTACCGGAGTTACCAGTAGTGCCTGAATGGTATTTCTTTCGACTTCTTCAGCAATCAAGTTTGCTAAACCGTAAGTTTCAAATATGAGAAGCATAACCGCCAGAAGAGGGCGTATCCTGTCCCGGGGTGGTATCTGCATACCCATCATATTCTGGCCCAGAATTTCCCCCTTTATTTCGACAGTCATAGGTTGCCCAGCAAGTTGGAAGGTTGCTTCTCTAATCAGCATTTCGACGGCATTTTTAAGTTCTTTTGGTACATCTGACGCAAAATACACACTTATACTGGGTTTCTGCCCAATCATTAGTTTCTCCATAACGTCACCAGATAAAGAAATACCGGCAATGTACTTACCATCAATCACTGCCTCCCTGAGTACCTTCTCAGATTCAACCACCTCAATCTCAAGACCCTCCCCCTCCATTTTGCTAAAGATAGGGATAGGCATTGGTGCATAGAGTCCAATATCCAGACTCTCATCAATTGACTTTGGCATGATCCAGAAGTAAATTACCAGGTAGAAAATTATGCCTATCACAGTAATAACAGCAAAGAACCTGTTTCTGAAGTAAAGAGAGAAGTCCTTGGAGACAAGTGCCTTAACGATACGCCAGTTCATTCGATAAGCCCTCGTCCGGTGATACTAATGAAGATATCTTCCAAGGTAGCCTCTTCACTGTGCACAGTGATCACTTTCTCTTCAGCAAAGAGCTGTTGAACAGCTTTTGGCGTTCCCGGAGTATCCAGGATGATTTCGCGGTCCTCAAGACTGCCGTTTTTTGATATAACTTTGGCTTTTAGTGCTCGTTTACCATATTTCTGTTTCAAGTTAAGAGGGGTATCGAGGGCAACTATTTTCCCCTGATCCATAAAGGCTACACGGTCAGAAAGCTTGTCAGCCTCGAACATATCATGGGTGGTTAGAAATACGGTTGCTCCCCGCGCTCGTTCCTCAAGGATGACGTTCCGAATTGATTCTGAGGATGCTGGATCAAGTCCGGCAGTAGGCTCATCGAGAAACAGCACCCGCGGCCGGTTTACCATCGAACGTGCTACCATAAGGCGTTGCTTCATACCTTTTGAATAGGTTTCGACCCGGTCTTT
>CAYOHA010000322.1:0-3064 GCA_964403625.1 uncultured Dehalococcoidales bacterium
AATCCGAGCATGGTGCGTGAATTCGGGGAGGGTACCGGCTCCAACTGTTATGAATATCTTAGCAATTTTAGTGGGTTATGCGACCGATTATGCAGGTTACCAGATTTCACTAAAGACAAAACTGAGAGCTGGGAGTATACTTTATCCGATGGCAGGACTTTTAAGGTTATTACTTCACCATTCGTCGATTCCGATGGGCGACTCTATCAACTAGCTACATTCAGAAATATTACACAACGTAAAAAAGTCGAGAAAGAGCTTATGGAACTAAATCAGTTAAAGTCTGACCTTCTTTCTAATGTCTCCCACGAGCTACGGTCACCATTAACCTCCATTAAAGGAATTGTCAGTAGTCTTCTGCAGAAAGATATCGACCTGGATAACGCAACCAGAGAAGCATTTTTAACCGGTATCAGTGAGGAGACTGACAGGCTCTCCAGCTTGGTTACCAATCTGCTTAATATGAGTAGGCTTGAGGCCGGTGTCTGGAAACCGGAGAAGGAACGTTGTTATATTTCAGATATAATTAACGATGTAGTTGAAAGACAGAAATGGGTTCAGAAAAAGTACACATTCGCCACTAATTTGGAGCCTGAACTACCTGAAATCTATGCTGACTATAATCAGATAAGGCAGGTAATGGTAAACCTGATAGAGAATGCCAGCGCCTATTCTAATGAGGGCACTCGTATTACGGTAGGTGCCAGGATTGTGGATTGAATGGTAGAAGTCAGCGTTTCTGACCAGGGTGCGGGAATTCCGGAGGAGGACATTGGTAAAGTATTCGATAAATTTTTCCGTGGCAGTCAAAAACGGCGGCAACCTGGCGGTACCGGTCTGGGTTTGGCGGTAAGTCAGTCTATTATTAATGCTCATGGTGGACGGATTTGGGTCGAAAGTAAAGTAGGACAAGGCTCCACTTTTTAATTTAGACTGCCGATTACTCAATCCGACAGTAAGCAGGATAGGTAGTTATGGCTAATGAGACTCGGATTTTAATCGCTGATGATGAGCCGAAGATACGCTTGTTTCTCCGTGCTAATCTTGAGGCCCGGGGTTATAAGGTTTACCTGGCCGGAGATGGAGTAGAAGCAGTGGAAACTGCTGGTCAGGTTCTTCCAGACTTGGTCATCCTTGATGTCAATATGCCCCGGATGGATGGGATTGAGGCGTGCCGCCGGATAAGGAAATGGTCAGATATGCCAATTATCATCTTGAGTGTGAGAGGAGATGAGAAAGATAAAGTTAAAGCGCTGGATGAGGGCGTTGATGATTACGTTACCAAACCATTCGGTATAGAAGAGTTGTTGGCTAGAATCAGGGTTTCTCTCCGGCGTTCTGCAGGTGTCACTACTAATGCTCCTATATTTGTTGCGAGAGATTTGGAAGTCGACTTGCCCGGAGAGTGGTCAAGCGGAAGGGAGTAACTATAAAACTAACGCGGACTGAATACGAGTTATTGGCATATTTAATCTCAAATCATGGTAAGGTCTTGACCCACAGAGAATTGCTGCATAATGTCTGGGGGCCAGAATATGGGGAAGAAACTGAATATGTCCGTACCTTTATCAATCAACTCAGGCGTAAAATAGAAGATGAACCATCAAATCCTCACTTTATAGTAACTGAGCCACGCGTCGGCTATCGGTTTGTTAAGCCGGAATAATACCGTATTTTATGCCCATCATTAGTTAAAAATACTGCTCATATTTTCTCGCTTCTTTTTTCTCAAAATAGTTAAATCCTTATGAAATCCTTATAAATTGCCCGCGTGTTTTTATGCCTCCCTTATGTCTCCACACCTACAATATTAATAGAAGGGTAGATAGAAGTGATGAGGGAGGCTAAAGCGATGAAAATGATAAACAGAAAACTGTAGTCGGGTTTGAGCATTCTTGGGGCTATTGCTCTTGTTTCGAGTGCCGCAGTATTTGGTGGTATTGAATGGGCTCTGGCTTCTCTAGGGGCGCTAACTATTATCGTGATTGTTGCTGCCCTCATTCATATTGCGATAAAAATATCAAGGTATGTAAATAAGTCAATCTACAGTGAATGTCTGGAGTATGCCCGCACCTTCGGTACCTCAGACAGTAATAACTTAGAGGATGTTAGCAATAATACATCAATGAAAGTAACTGCAATTAGTAAGAAAGATAAAAGATTGATTATGGCATAGATTGATGAGCTTTTCGGGATAAAGACAAAAGAAGGAAGCCAGAAGTCTACAACAGTAGCGCCGGTTAGTGAAGATGATAAGGGATTGATAATGGCACATATTGGTGAGTTATTTGAGAAAGATCCGGAGTATGGTGAGAGGAGACTATTCTAGATTTACTTTATTAGAATAAAAAGACAATAGTAATAACATAAGTATAGACGAACCTGAATCCCAAAAGGGGCATAAGCTTATTATCACCCCTTTTCTTGTTATATCAAACAGTCTTTTATTATCTTCAAACCTATTGACTGAACCGTATAGTTTGTATAATATTGTTAATACTTATACAATAACTGAAAGTAAAGAAAAGGAGAATAATGAGCGAAAATAAAGAAAAAGCGGGTACGGGGTTAGAGCCAAAGCTTGCTGGATTACTATGTTACCTGTTGGGTTGGGTAACCGGGATAATATTCTTAATCCTGGAAAAAGAGGACAAGTTCATCCGTTTTCATGCCTGGCAATCTATTGTGACCTTCGGTGTCATTAGTGTCATCGTGTTCATACTTAATTGGATTCCAATTGTCGGTTGGATACTCAATATAATCATCGGTGTAGTTGCGTTTATTCTCTGGATAATACTGATGTATAAAGCTTACCAGGGAGAGAAGTATAAGCTACCGGTGGCTGGCAATATTGCCGAAAAACAGGCTTAACCGGTAAGCATATAATTGTAATCCCTAATGACCTTCGTATCAACGGGTCTTTAAAGTTAATTGATTTGAAATCTGATTGATAACTAAAGGAGAGAGGTATCATTAACTGCCTCTCTCTTTGTTTTTCTATCTATCATATATGGTATAGTTAACAAGAAAATTTATCTGTATTTGTTAGTTGAGGACGGCAGTC
>CAYOHA010000323.1:0-3055 GCA_964403625.1 uncultured Dehalococcoidales bacterium
TGATGATGACCGTGTCTGGCTGAGGTGGATTAGTGCTTCCGAAGGGTCAAAGTTTGCTGAGACGATGAAGGAAATCACCGCTGAGATGAAGAAAAAGGGTCCTAATCCGCTTAAAAAACAATGGACTATTTAGAGAGGAGAAAACGGTGCGTAGCGCTCTTATTGAGATAAGCGAGGGTGGGATTTTAGACACCCTGAGGCAGTTCTTGAAGAAATTGATGGAAAAGAAACTTTTAGCTGCGCTATTAGTCCCTGTTGAGTTGCCTTCGAAGGATAACGTTGTACAGACACTGGTTACCAATGCCGATAAACTCAATGCTGCCAATCCACTGGCTCCGGTACTGCCGGTCAACTCTGCCCGTATTCTTTCGGCTATGACCAAACTGGCATCAAGTCAAAAGAAAATAGGAGTGGTACTCAGACCTTGTGAGTTGAGGGCTGTTGTCGAGCTGGCGAAGCTCAAGCAAATTTCATTGCAGAATCTGGTTTTGATTGGTATAGATTGCTTTGGTACCTACTCTATTAGTGACTACAGTAAACTAGCTAAAGAAAAACAGTCCCCTTCCCAGCGATTGCTTGACCTGGTCAAAGAGGGGAAAGAGGACTCTCTACTCAGGGAAGCCTGTCAGGTTTGCGAATATCCATTCCCGATGGTAGCTGACATCATAATTGGCCTGATAGGTCTTGACTTAAATAAAGAGATTTTTATCCAGGCGGTTACAGAAGAAGGCGAGAAAATTCTCGAAGCGTTGGAACTGAAAGAGAGCGGGGATAGTACGAAGAGGCAAACTGATATTCAGAAACTTATCACCGAAAGAGCCAAAAAACGTGACGAGTTGTTTGAACGGACTGGTAAAGAAGTTAACGGACTGGAGAACCTGCTGTCTGCCTTTACCCGCTGTATCGGTTGTCACAACTGCCGGGATGTCTGTCCCATATGTTACTGCCGTGAATGCCTGTTTGACTCACCTACTTTTGAGTGGGGAGCAGATAAATATTTGGACTGGGCATCGAGAAAAGATGCCCTCAGGATGCCTACTGATACCCTGCTTTTCCACCTGACCCGGCTAAACCATATGGTCAGTTCCTGTGTCGGGTGTGGGCTGTGCCAGGAAGCCTGTCCGAACGATGTCCCTGTATTCAGCATCTTCCGGATGGTTGGGGACAAAGTACAGAAGGTCTTTGACTACATCCCTGGACGCAGTCTGGAAGAGGCACTACCTATGGCTACCTTTAAAGAGGACGAATTGAAGGAGGTTGGATACGAGTAGTATTCAATTCAAAGACCAGTCAGGTATAAAACCGGTTGATACTGCATTTACAGAGCAGGTAAAACAGGTGAGTGGAGAAATACTTGACCGCTGTTATCAATGCTTTACCTGTAGCCTGGGATGCCCTGTGTCTCCGGAGATGGACTATCACCCTGATCAAATAATCAGGATGGTCCAACTAGGACTCAAGGAGCTGGTGCTGAACAGTTCGGCAATATGGTTATGCCTTGGCTGTGAGACGTGTGTCACTCGTTGTCCCAACGAGATTGATATACTGAGGGTGATGGACACACTACGAGAGATGGCTCTTGATGAGAAGATAAAAGGTAAAGAAAATATTATTCCTGCTTTTCACCGGGCTTTCCTTTACCCGATAAAGGTACTGGGTAAACAATATGAGCTGGGCTTGATCGTTTACCTTATGTTGAAAACCAGAGACTTTTTTGGCGACATTGTTCTGGGTATAAGGATGATACTCAAACGCAAGCTACCTTTCATCCCGTCCAGAATCAAAGGCGTAAAACAGGTAAAAGAAATTTTTAATAAGACCGGAGGTGTTTCGGGAGGAGGAAAGGTTTGAAGTACGCTTACTATCCGGGTTGCAGTCTGGAAGCTGCACTGGCTAAAGAATACGACCTTTCCACAAAGGCAGTCTGTGAAAGACTGGGAATAGAGCTGGAGGAGCTTCATGATTGGAACTGCTGCGGCGCTTCCTCCGGACATAGCACCAGTTATCTGCTGAACCATGCTATTGTCGGACGGAATCTGGCTATCGCTGAAAAGCAAGGCCTTGATATAGCCGCTGCCTGTCCAGCCTGTTATGTGCGATTGAAACATAGCCGACATGAAATTATGGAAAAACCTCAGTTAAAAGAACAGGTGTTGGATTCCATTGGTTTACCTTATGAAGCAAAGTATGATGTCAGACACGTCTTGGATATACTTTGCAACGAAGTGGGCATTGAAGCAATTAAGGAAAAGGTAACCAAACCTCTCACCGGGCTCAAGATGGTGTCTTATTATGGTTGCTTTCTAGTCCGTCCACCCAGAGTTGTTGCTTTTGATGACCCGGAGAATCCTCAGTCAATGGACAATTTACTTGCCGCCGTGGGTGCTGATGTACGGGACTGGTCAGGTAAGGTTGACTGCTGTGGGGGGAGTCTTGCCCTGACCAAGAGGGATATTGTTGTCAGGCTAGTGGGAGAACTGGCAGAGATGGCAAGGGGTGTAGGAGCAGAGGCAATAGTAGCTGCCTGTCCTCTATGCCAGATGAATTTAGACGGTAGACAGGACTTTTCCCGTGATCCTCTCCCTGTGTTCTATTTCACCGAGTTGGTTGGACTGGCGTTGGGAGATGCCGGTACCAAGAACTGGTTCAAAAAACACCTGGTATCACCTATGAAGTTATTACAATCTCATGGTCTTTTGTGAACGTTTTATGAATAATAAGAAGCTCCGGTTCGCTCTTATTGACAGCCGGAGCTTTATGTTGTTTTTGAGCTTTTACATAGATAAAAATATATAGCCTGATAATGACTGATTATGGTTGTATAACAAACTTCAGCTTTTTGCTTTGCTCTTGGTTACTTTAGTGGTGGTTTGCTTTACCGGTTTTGTCTCTTCTTCCTCTTCTTCTTCGGTATCTCCACTCTGTCCTCTTCGGAAAGCACGTACCCCCTTACCGATGGCCGAACCAACCTGCGGGAGCTTACCTACACCGAAAACAATCAGGATGATAAGCACGATAAGAGCAATTTCCCACGGTCCCATACGAAACATAATTC
>CAYOHA010000324.1:0-3048 GCA_964403625.1 uncultured Dehalococcoidales bacterium
GAGTTACGTTTGAAAAAAGATACTCCGGAGTTATTCCATTATGAAATACAGTTTCACAGCGCTCTTGATACCGGTTATCCGGAAAACAGCATAGTCAAGGGTGAATATTATCAGCCTAAAATAGAAAAGAAAGTACCGCTGGCCATTCTGGTACATGGAATGGGAGACTACAGTGTAATTCCCTGCAAATTACTTGCCCGGAGCCTGCTTAAACAGGGGATAGCCTGCTTTATTCTCTATCTGACGATCCACTCGAAGCGTATCCCGGAAGAAATGCGTGCCCATATGCCCTATCTTAGTCCCGACGAATGGTTTCAGTGCTACCGGACCTCGGTGGTTGATATCAGGCAAATAGTAGATTGGGCTAATACCAGGACCGAACTGAACGCCGGGCAAGTCACTCTGCTGGGTATCAGCTTTGGCGGTTTCGTCTCGGCAATAGCAATGGGGATAGATGAACGAATCAAGGCTGGTATTTTCGTGGTTACCGGTGGTAACTCAAATAGAATGTCCTGGCTGAGCAGAGCTAGCCAATACCGCAAGCGTTATCCGCGTACCGAAGCTGAACATCTGGAGATTCAAAATAGCTATGGCCGGTATCTTAAGGATGTATCTGAAAAAGGCTTTGAAAATGTGACACCGGATAATCAAAGTTTTCTCACTGATCCACTGACGTTCTCCAACTATATCAAGGGAAGGCCTGTCTTGATGATAAATGCCAGGTGGGATAAGTATATTCCCAGGGAAACGGTCACCGAGTTCTGGTTAGCCTGTGGTCAACCACCAATAAAATGGATTCCTTCAGGACATACCAGTATGTGGTTGTGGTATCCTGGCATTCGCCACAGTATTATGGCTTTTTTGGACTCTTCGCTTGATATTTCAGGTATTTCTGATTAGTAAAAATGGGTTAAAAAATAGTCTTTTCTTTGTTGATACATTATTCACCTTTAATGAATTAGATTTGTTTTTAACTTATTATTATCTTGACCCAATTTCCGGTAGAGTATATAGTGGAATCGAGTAGTTATGCACGTTGGTATTTGTCGTATCAGGTTTAGAATACCCGAGAATGAATCACTCAAAGATAAGCGACGGGTCTTGAAGTCTATTACCAGCCGGGTGGCCAATAAATTCAACGTTTCCGTTGCTGAAGTTGATGACCACGATTTATGGCAGGTGGCAACCATCGGAATTTCCTGTGTCAGTAACGACAAACGGCACGCTAATGAAATCCTCTCGAAAGTAGTGGACTACATTAATAATGCTCGGCTTGAAATTGAGGTACTTGACTATAATATAGAAATTCTACCCGTTTTTGAAATGTAGTCAAAACAAAACCCTCCCCCAGATTGAATCAAAAAGAGTCTTAGGGTTATTCGTTTAGTAATTTACTTACCATAACTCCCTTCCATTTTTATATCATAAGTTTAAAGGCTGGATATTGCTGTTAGGGAAAAGGGGAATTATGATTGTGGAAAAAGCTTTGTTTTTATAGGCTTGGTAGCTTTATCTACTGAATTAGTATCGGCGGAGCGATGGCGTCGCTGATATATCAGGTATAGATAATAGACAACAACGCCAATAGCCATCCAGATTAGCCCTGCCCAGCGGCTGTTGGGCTGGGTGATAATAATGACAACCCATACTGCCAGGGTACTGACCAGTCCGAGGATGGCGGTTAGAGGTAATCTTCGACCCCGGAAATTGATATTGAAGGCGAGTTTGAAGGGGCGAGGTAAATCGGGTTTCCTGACTCGTAGAGCCAGGATGGCAGCATGAGCCAGAGCAAAGCAGAGCAAGGAGCCAAAGACATATAACGCTCCTAAATCGGTAAAAAAGTCAGGAAAATTATTGGGGAAAAATCCAGGGGTTAGCACTAAAAGAGATATAAGAGAAAACAGGATAATGGCGATATAGGGTGTTCTGAAGCGGTGATGGACTCGACTCAATGTTGCTGGTAATTGGTGATGAGAGGATAGGTTGTAATTAAGGCGGGAGATGCCAAGCATCCCGGCATTAGTGGAAACAGTCATGATGGTAGCTGCCAGTATCGCTACCAGTACCGGTAATATATTGCGGACTCCATTAAATATCCAGGTAAGGATAATGATAAGTGCTGGTTCAGATGAAATTTTAGCGGCCATCTCGGCTGGAGACATAACCGAGGAGATACTGCTGGCAATACCGGCAATCGGGTCCCTTGCCCACCCCCCTACCGGGTCACCCAGGGTCTGAGGTGTCATGGCTGACAGAGCTACGATTGAAATCCCAGCAAATAGAACGAGGACAGCTACTATCATCAACATATAGGCTTGAGGCATTCTTTTTTCCGGTTGGCGTGTTTCCTCACCATGTTGTGACACCGATTCCACACCAGTAAAACATAAGGCAGCTAGGGCAATGCCAAAAATCAGGTTTTGGGTAGATGGCCAGTTCCCTTCACCGAACATATGCTGAAACAGGATCGCTGGAGCGGGTGTCAGTATCAGGATGACGCCCAAGACTACCAGGATAAGTTGGGTTGCTATATCTATGCCAATGAACAACATATTTAGTCTTGCTGATTCTCGTATGCCCATAACATTTATCAACATCAGGAAAATGATAATTCCTATGGATACTGCTGTGCCAGCTATTGGATCCTTTAGTACCGGCCAGAAGTAGCTGAGATAGGGAGGAATAGTATAAGCCGAAATAGCTACGGTAGCGATGTAACTCAGCATCAATACCCAACCAGAAATAAATCCAACCAAGTTATTGAAACCAAGTCGGGCATAGCTGGCTGAGCCACCCCCCTCAGGTATCATAGCTGAACCCTCAGCATAAGTAAGGGCATTACAGATATAAATAAGCCCGGCAATACCTAGTGCGATAGGAGTAGCGCCCAATGCTACCAGAGCAACAACGCCCAAAGCATAATAGATGGAGCCGCCAACGTCTCCATAGCCAATACTGAATAGAGCAGGTACTCCCAGTACTCGCTTCAGTCGGAAGCGCTTGATGCGTCTGGGACGGAAGACGATATCACCCGGTTTAGGTTGCCGA
>CAYOHA010000325.1:0-3045 GCA_964403625.1 uncultured Dehalococcoidales bacterium
CGGGCTGCCGGGCACACCATTGCTCTCGGGACTGGCGATTCTGCTGCAAACCTTGACCTCAAAGCCAGCCGGTGTATCATGGTCATTGGCCACAATCCGTCCGAAAGTGCTCGAACAACAGAGAAGAGAATCCTTGCTGCCAAAGCTGCAGGTGCTAAGCTGATTGTCGTTGACCCCCGTATAATCCCGCTGGCAAAAAAAGCCGACATCTACACACTGATCCGGCCCGGCACCGATTGTGCTTTTATTCTCTCTCTATTGAATGTCATTATAGCTGAAAAACTCTACGACAAGGATTTCGTAGAGAAATGGACTCATGGATTCAACAGTTTTGTTGAACATGTTAAATCCTACCCTCCAGAGAAGGTGGCCGATATCACCTGGGTACCTGCCGAGACAATACGCCAGATTGCCCGTATGTACAGCAGTGAGCGGCCAGCCGCTCTCAGTTCGGGGATTGCCATAGACCACAGCACTAATGGAGCAGAGACGAACTGGGCAATGGCTATCTTAATTGCCATTTGCGGGAACTATGAGACTGACGGCGGGAATTACCCCATTATCCGCCTTATTGACCGGCGTAATGCTGACCAAGGTGCCCTAGAGGAGTCGATCGGGTATCAGTATCCAGTGTTTTCCAAAATTTGCGGTGAGAGTACGGTAGTCCCGATGGCTGATGCCAGCCTTACCGGGAATCCGTACCCGGTAAAAGCATTCCTTACCCAGTGTGCCAACCCCGCGTTGACGCTACCAAACAGCAATAAATCACTTCGGGCATTACGGAACCTTGAGTTACTGGTAGTGATGGACTTGTTTATGACCGAGACAGCGAAGATGGCTGACATCGTCTTGCCGGCAGCCAACTGTCTGGAGGTACCCCATCTCAAGGAGTTAGGTTCTTTCCCTCCGAGTTTTCAGCTTATCCCTAACGTCATTGAGCCTCGTGGCGAATGCTGGCCTGATTGGAAGTTCTGGACCGAACTCGGTAAGAAGATGGGTTATGCTGAGGATTTTCCCTGGAGTACTACCGAGGAGTATTTTCAACATTTCTTGAAACCGTGGGGTGTAAGCTTATCAGATCTTTTAGAAAAACCGCAACACGTGGCTTTCGAGCCTTACCCTATAGACAGGTCATATCGAAAAAATGGCTTTAACACACCGTCAGGTAAGGTCGAACTCTACTCTGAGTACATAGAGAGTCTGGGCTATGACCCGATGCCGACCTATCATGAACCGGCCGAAGGCTGGATAACCAAGCCCGAACTGGCCAAGGAGTACCCCTTGATTATGCTTTCAGGTACTCGAAACCATATCTATCATCACACGCAGTATCACAACCTTACCTCGATACGCAATCTCTATCCCGAGCCGATGGTTGAGATTAACACCATGACCGCCCGAAGACTGGGTATATCTGACGGCGATATGGTGACGGTTGAGTCACCGCGAGGAAGCATTCGCATGAAGTCCAATCTCACTGATGACATCCACCCCGATGTCATCAGCGTTCCTCACGGTTGGAGCGAAGCAAATGTGAACTTGCTAACAAGTGACCTCGAAGTCGACCCGATTACTGCATTCATTGGCTTTAAGTCAGTTTTGTGCCGCGTTAAGAAGGACCAAACTGCCAACAAGTAGCAAGTCAGTACAAGTATTAAGTCTTGTGCATAATAATCTGGTTTGTTTGAGGGAAACGGCTGAGTCTGACCTGCTCAACAATATCAGGAAAAGCACACGAAGTCTAGATTTGTATCACAAACGGGAAGCGTAAACCGAGGGGAAAGGATTAGATGATTTTTCAGAAATGAACAATGATCGTTAATATAGAATAAGACGTTTGCTGCCACTTCACAACTCTCGGTAATATAATATCGCGGTTACAATGATGTTTCTATTTTCACCTTTGACAACGTCATATAAAAAAGATATACTTCCCTCGAAAAATATAAACCTATAATAAAATTACCCTTAACCATCTCACACCTTCTTTTATAGGAGGTGAATATGATAAGACAAAGGACACTAGGATTGCTAGACTGAACAGCAGTTACTGGTGCCCTTTTTATATTCACCAAAGCCTTGAGGATAATCAAGCGTAGCATAAATGACAGTCAAGGAGGTGTAACATCGAGATAGGACAAATAGAATACCAACAGGTTAGAGTGAGTATATAGAAGTGTTAAGGTAAGATTAATTGTTTAGATATAAAAATTGAGAGAGGAGGAGATATGAAAAAGAAGATTATTTGGATACTGATAAGCTGTCTGATGGTACTATCGCTGGTTATAGCATCCTGCGGTCCGGAAGAAGCGGAGGAAGAGAAGGAAGAAGAAGGGGAAGGAAAAGTAGTAATAACGGAAGAAGAGGAAGAGAAAGAAAAGGTGGAGGAAGAAAAAGAGGGATTGTTATCGCCGGAGGTGCCAAAATACGGCGGCGTAATCACAAGTGTCACTGGTGGTGACCCGATGGGCTTTGACCCGGGTGTAACTAACTCGGTTATGTGTGGGATCATTTATTTTACTCACGATAAGCTAGCCAGAGGAGACTGGGCAAAGGGGCCAGCCGGTACCGGAGAGACTGACTGGCTGGACTACCTTACCTGCGATTGGGATCTGCTTGGACCCTCTCTGGCGGAAAGCTGGGAGACGCCCGATGACGAAACTATCATCTATCATATCCGTAAAGGGGCTCATTTCTGGAATAAGCCACCGATGAATGGCCGCGAGATAACTGCCGAGGACGTCGTCTTTAGCATAAACCGGCAGTGGTCGTCTCCGACAGCATTTCACACCGTTCCCTGGGGTGCTGTGAGCAGACCAACATCGGTAAAGGCCCTTGATAAGTATACCGTTGAAGTCAAGGTTCCTCCTGACCTACAAGGGATGCACCTGAGCCAGACCGGTGGCTTCCTTTATATTGAGGCCCCGGAAGTGGTCGAACAATATGGCAACTACAAGGACTGGAAGGTCATGGTAGCGAGCGGGCCATTTATCCTGACCGACTATGTTCCTGGTAGTGTCCTAACCTTCGAAAAGAACCCGAACT
>CAYOHA010000326.1:0-3020 GCA_964403625.1 uncultured Dehalococcoidales bacterium
ACAGTCTGATGGTATTGGCATGAACATGTAGTAAATGGGCTACCTCGGACACTGTCAGCATCCTTGGAGGTGACACGTCGTCTTTAATATCTTTCTTCAACATATCGCATCTAAATGTAACAAATCATATATCTTCTTAACTGAGCTTAACATTTTCTATATTTACTAACAATAGAGGTAGCACTGAAAGAGCATCAGTAATAGTACCCACAAATATTCTATTTTTATCCTCTATCGTCAGGTTTTCTGGCTTTTTTACTGGCTTAAAGTGTCCTGTTCCGAGGTCTGCCACGTGTTTATCTAACCATATTTGTACTGATTTCTTACCATCGTCCAACTTCGATTAACTAAACTTATAAATGTTCGATACTGATATTTTCAGTAAACAGGATAATCTTGCTTAGCGGAGCACCAAATATTAGAAAAATCATGGATAGTCTTGGTGACCTAATAATAAATACACAGGAAACTTCATTCAGAACCGAGAGGTTTTTCGTCTCTATCGGTGGCATAAGAATTGCCATAATATGCCAGGATACCCATTTTTTAGACCTTCTCCGAAATCGCTACCGATGGTTTGAGTCAACGGGTCCGGCAACTTACGAGATTTTAGTAAGAATCTTACCTTTTAGGGAATTGGCATTAGAAAATATGGGACAACCCTTCCACACACAGGTTATGAAAATAAATTCCGGTTACAACTACATTATCAGGCGAACTGACAATCCGTTTATGGCTGCAGTCAACACATCATCCCAAAAAGCACTGGTAAAGCTGTGGGACTCCGAGTACTGTTTCGACAGCTTTTTCCGTGTGTTATTCACCTTGATTATGGCAGAGGAAGGGGGATTAGTCATTCACGCTTCGGCCATTAGTGATGGAGAGCAGGGGTATGTCTTTTTCGGCCCTTCCGGAAGTGGTAAGACAACGGTAACGCGGTTATCAACCGGCCGTATGGCATTAACCGATGAACTGGCTATTATTAAACCTCATAATGGGGGGTATCGGGTGTACGGGACCCCTTTCTGGGGCGAGTTTACCCCTGGTCGGAGCAATGCCCATGCCAGGTTAAGGGGTTTGTATTCATTGAAGAAGGCCCGGATTAACAATCTCGTCCCAATTGATAGAGTGAAGGCTATGGAGGAGTTATACCAATGTGTGTTGTTCTTCAGTAAAGACAGCCACCTCTTATACAACTGATGTTTAATAATTGTTGTGCCGTTATCGATAAAGTTCCTTCTTACGAACTGCACTTCCTCCCGGACCCTTCTTTCTGGCAAGTGGTGGATTGACATGGATAATATGGAGCAACACATGATGAACGAATACCCGATGAGGAATAACGCGACGGCATATAGAATAATAGATGGGGTAGCAATGGTTGTTGGTGCGCAAGAAAGTAAGCTGCTCACTTTAAATGATGTAGGCACCTTTATCTGGGAACAAGCTGATGGCAAACAAACCTTTTCGGAGATTGTTGATAAGTTATGCCAGCATTTCGATGTAGATTACCCCAGAGCCATGCAGGATGTCGTGGTCTTTGTCAAGGAACTGCAAAGTAAGGGTTTGCTGGTGTTATCCGATCATCCTCTGAAAACTGGGGAAAGATAATGAGAGAAACACACAATTGCTCTATTGATACTTTGTTCACTTGGGCCGCTAGAGACAACGTGCCATTAAGTATCGAGTTCGAACTAACCTATCGCTGTAATCTGCACTGCAGCCACTGTTACGTCGTTGATCGGGGTGAGGAAGAATTGAGCTTCAGTGAGATTGCCGGTATTTTAGACCAGCTGGCAGCGTCTAATTGCCTCTTTTTAACTCTCACCGGTGGTGAAGTTTTCATCAGAGAGGACTTTCTTGATATCGCCCGGTATGCCAGAAGTCAAGGCTTCGCCCTGAAGATATTCACTAATGGGAACCTTGTCAATAAGGACATCGCCTGTGAAATGGCCAGATTGAAGCCTCTGCAAGTAGGCATAAGCATTTACGGGGCTGATGCCGCTACCCATGACAGGCTTACCGGAGTTCACGGCTCTTTTCATCGGTCTATCAACGCTCTCAGGCTTTTAAAAGAGCAGGGAATAATGACTACCGTCAAGTGCTTGTTGATGAAGGAGAATTTGGCTCAATTGGGAGAAATTAGAACGCTAGCTGGGGAAATGGATGCTATTTCCCAATTTGACCCTGTTTTCACACCGCGAAGCGATGGCAACCGCGCACCTCTGCAGCATGAGCTAACTGAAGCTGAACTTTACGGGTTTTTCTCTCATGAGGTTGCTGACCCAGGGAAATCCGGGGAACGGGCTTATCCGTTATCAGAATCTATCATCTGTGGGGCGGGAAGGGATATCTGTTCTATCTCTCCGGGTGGAGAAGTGTATGCTTGTGTCGCGTTACCGATGTCTCTGGGTAATCTTAGACAATCTAGTTTTGAGAAAATCTGGCATGGTGCTGAAGCAACCAAGCTGCGGAGATTCAGGTTTTCTGACCTTCACCAATGCGTTTCCTGCCATGATGTAAATTACTGTATCAGATGCTGGGGTCTGGCAACCGTGGAATCAGGCGACCACTTGGGGCAGGCTTACAGTAACTGTCGAATCGCCCGGATCCGTCACCGGATTTCGGATGAGCGTAGCAAGAGCAAAACAGGAGGTGGCTTATGAAACGACGTTATGAAGCACCAAAGATTGTGGACGAGAGGTACCTGGAAGTCGAAGCTATGGCTTGCAACAAGGTACCAGGACTTGGCGCACTAAGTTTCTGCGGTCGAGTATGGATGGGACGGCGTGGCAACCAGGCTGGCTGTCAAATGAATCCTAATTCTAGAAGCTCTTAACACTGATGCATACTCGCTCATTTCGAAATCCGGTGACATATTTGGGCAAAGTGGTTCATCCGAGACTTGCTCACTGCTCTCGGTATAACACGGAGGTGCAAGATGAAAATTAGAAAAGCGGTTATTACTGCTGCCGGCTGGGGCACCAGGTTCCTGCCAGTGACCAAGTCTCAGCCCAAGG
>CAYOHA010000327.1:0-3005 GCA_964403625.1 uncultured Dehalococcoidales bacterium
GAATGGGTCAAATTGGGTGAGGTGGGGGAAATTATGAACCAGATTGTCAACTAGGCGCATATAGTAGTAGGCATCATTACTGGCATACTTTATCCAATCGCCGACGAAGATGTCATGATGCGGAAAATAAATTCGAATGAATGCGGCAACACCGAAGAATATGGTTAATAATAGGCCAATAGACAGTTTCGGGGTGAATTTCCTCACGTTCACCATGGCGGCTCCTAACCTGTAATATTAGTCCATAGATAAAGCAGCTTCAAACAGGGTTTCACTTCCCTTATCGAGTATGAATCCGATTTTCAGGTTATTTCTATCGCTTTCTCGTATGAAGCCTACTACTTTTCCCCGCTTTTGTCCACTATCCAGCACTATAAGAATAATTGGCAGGACAACCTGCTCCAGCTCTCATTTTTAACTCTTACCCTTATAGCCAGGTGACATCTGGTAAATCCGTCATAAAGTGCGGTAGTAAAATCCGTTCTCTTTCGCTTCTTGACTATTAAAATGACCGCGCACATCTATCAGTACCGGGTGGCTATTCATGATAGTAGCCAGCCTTGCAAGGGTAATTCCCTTAAACACTTCATGAACCACGGTCAAGATTATGCCATCGTACGTTGTCTTTCCGGTCAGGTTCATAACAGCTTTAATGCCGAACTCATCTTCAACATTATCCAGCAGCGGGTCATAGCCATATACATCGACGCCGTACTCTTTCAGTTCTTTGGTCACTAGCTTTGCCGGCGTTTCTCTGATATCGGGGACATTCTCCTTATAGGTTAGACCCATAATCATTACTCTAGAACCCTTTATTACCTTACCCACGTGTTTCAACGCCTTTATTGCCATCTCAGCGACATGCTTCGCCATGTACTCATTTACTGCCCGGCCTGCCAGGATAAGCTGTGGGTCATACCCCAATGCTCTGGACTTGTACGCCAGGTAGTAAGGGTTAATCGGAATACAGTGCCCGCCAACAAGACCTGGAGAATAACGGACAAAGTTCCATTTGGAGGCTGCCGTATCCAGCACGTCTCTGGTATTTAAGCCTATCCTCTCAAAGATAAGCGATAGCTCATTCATCAGGGCAATATTTAAGTCCCGCTGAATATTCTCGACAAGCTTAGTCGCCTCTGCAGTCTTGATGTCCTTGGCAATAAACACGCTGGTTATCCGACTATAGAGTTGCGCCACTATTTCCGTGGTCTCGGCATCCATACCACTAACTACCTTGGTTATTTTGTCAATATCATGTTCGCTATCCCCGGGATTGATTCTCTCGGGAGAATAGGCGATTTTAAAGTCAGAGCCACACTTAAGTCCAGACTCTTCCAGAATTGGCTTTATCACCTCCTCAGTAACACCCGGGTAATAAGTAGACTCAGAAATAATCACGCTGCCCCGTTTCATGTTCTGACTCACTGTCTTAGCAGCATATTTGACATAAGAAAGGTCCGGTTCCTTAGATTCGGTTAGCGGAGTCGGAATGCAGATGATAACGAAGTCAGCTAGGGCTATATCCTGGGGTTTATCAGTAAAAGTAAGGTTGCTGTTACGGTTACTCTCATTTAGCTTCCTTATTTTATCGCTATTAACATCGAAGCCAATTACCTTCGACTTTTTGGCAAACGCCTCAGTAAGCGGCAAGCCCACATACCCCAGCCCCAGGACGCAGATAATCTTTCTATCCAAATCGTATTTCATTAGTTGAAGCTCCTTATGGTTTCTCTCAACCCTTCTTTTCAATTGTATTCCTGCTAAAAGCCACAAGCCTTCAGCCGGGAAATATCCGCCAGGCTATGTCTTATGTCCCCGGGTCCTGGTGCTTCATAAATCGGCCCCCCACTACCTCTCATTAGATGAATGGTCAACCAGGCTAGCTCGCACATCAGAATGCTTCGGTAATTGCCAGATTTAAAGATACCGGTAAGCTCCCTCTCCATAGCCAGGATGTTAATCATCCCGACATCTCAGATGAAGGTAAAATTTCTAGTCTGCTCACTAACTCTCGGAATAACTGGCGGGTTTCTTTGAGAACTCATACGAACCTGGGAATGACCGCCGCATATTAAGAATTTGGGTTCTGTCAGGGGCTATGGATATATAGATACGCAAAGACATGGTGGGCAGGGCAAAGAGCTGGTTAAAGATAGGGGCACCTTTAAGTATATTAAATGTCCGGGTAGCATCTACCTTATGAGACGTCTGAGGTTTTTCGATGCTGCCTGAGACGCTGGGGATAGCTGCTTTATTGTTTCCGGACGAGAAGTTATCAACAATTAAGCCCTGATAATCGCGCCGTGGCAGTTCATCCGTCAAATGCGAACCGAAAAACCCGGTACCAGCGGCAGCAACTGCTTTTTCTGAATTCATTTCACCATCATCGCTGATATCGCATTATTACCCTATTTTTGTATTATTATACAATAAAATATTATACAATAAACCTGGTATCATACAAAAGGAGAGTGGCTATTGAAGTGGGGAGTCCATTACTACATAACTCTTCTAACAATTTAAGCTTAAGTTTGAAAGGTAGCCGATTAGCCGGCAGAATATTATCCCTTATTCTGGTAGCCGCGATTCTGGCGTCAATAGGATCCCTAGTCTATGTTGCTGCTGTACCCCGGACGGGAGAAAAGTTTAGCGAATTCTATATTCTGGGTATGCAGGGTAAAGCAGCAGATTACCCGACTAGTCTGAAAGCGGGAGAAAGCGGTAAAGTAATACTGGCGATTATTAATCGGGAGCATGAGACAGTAAGTTACCGTGTGGACGTTACCGTTAATGGTGAAACTGATAAGCAGGTTGGACCGATAGTACTGGAAGACAAGAAAAAATGGGAGAATGAAATCAGCTTCACTTTAACCGGCCGCGGGGAAAAGCAGAAGGTAGAGTTTCTATTATACAGGAACGATGAAAACAAACCTTACCTGGGGCCACTTTCTCTTTTGGTAAATGTAGAATAAAAAGCAAAGGCTTTTTCCTCTACGCTTTTTAGT
>CAYOHA010000328.1:0-2932 GCA_964403625.1 uncultured Dehalococcoidales bacterium
AGGTGAATGGACTTTCATTACCAACCATGGAAGGGTCCTTGCTTATTTGGCAAAGCATGAGAAACCAACTGCACAAGAAATCGCACAAGATACTGTGCTTAGTATAGGAGCAGTCGGCAACATAATTAGGGATCTTAGAAACGGTGGGTATATTTCCTGGCAGAAGGAAGGGAGGCTAAACCACTACACAGTATATGCGAACCGACCAATGCGACACCCTTTGGAAAGAGACTATCATGTAGGTGATGTACTTGCCGCAATTGGATGTAACGTGAATGAAGCAATTTTTAACGGAGTAGATACACAACCTGAGAAAGCTGAGACTAGCTTAACTCAAATTCGATAGAAACAGGGAGTTAGACGGTTTCGTCAAAGATTACGTGGAGGCGATGAAATTTGAAGGCGTTTTTCTGGATTACATCAATGATTGTTGCATTATTTGTCGCTGGCCTGGCGTTCGTCTATTTTTCACCCGACTATGATATGTATATCGTTAGAAGCGAAAGTATGACACCAGCCATTGAAATGGGAGATATGATAGTTACTGGTCCGGTAAATGGACTTCTTAGTTATACAATTAAGCCAGGAGTAATCGTCTCATACCAAAATGGGACAAGCTTAGTTACACATAGAGTGTCATCAATTGATCATGACACCTTAGTGACCAAGGGAGATGCTGTAGAAGACAACGATCCTCAACCGGTAAAAACGTCCCAGGTAGTGGGTGTATACCTTTTTAAAATTCCTAAACTAGGGTACCTATCCTCCTTCCTACATACTAAACTAGGTTGGTTTCTACTAGTCATACTTCCGGCTACTGTTCTTGTAGCCCTCATCATTAAGGAAATTATTAAAGAGGTATTGTCCATCGCGCACGTTAAGGAGGGAAGACAATAACATGTGTTATTAGTTACAAGATTAATATTTGGGATTTCTATT
Organism: uncultured Dehalococcoidales bacterium; assembly: GCA_964403625.1. GTDB lineage: Bacteria > Chloroflexota > Dehalococcoidia > Dehalococcoidales > UBA2162 > CAYOHA01. Next base: position 940 of record CAYOHA010000328.1, read on the forward strand.
CAAATCTATGACAAAGGAGAAAATAATGAAAAAAATACTTGGTTTATCAATAGCAGCCTTACTAATTATTGGTCTGGTAGCCGGAGGTACCTGGGCTTTCTTCAGCGATACAGAGACCTCCGGCGGCAACCAGTTCAGTGCGGGCACCCTTGATCTTAAGTTATCTGACACCAATGAGACGGATCAGGACGGAGTAACCGCCAGCTTCGGTGGCAGCACCTTGAAGCCAGGTGATACCGTTGGTCCTTCTACGGTAACCCTGAAAAACACTGGGACTTTGACCGCCGATCATGTTGACATCAAATTTCAGAACACGGTTACCGATAATCCCAGTTATAATGCTGCTGACCTCGGTGTTAATATCGCTGATATGGGTACGATACTGACCGTTTCTGCCTTAAGCTATGGTGGTACTAGCCTTCTTACCCAGTCAGTTCCCGGTACTTTTGATAACACCTATATCGAGGCTGCAGATAATGCTGGTAACAACGATAGTATTCTTACCCTGAATGAGCTCAATAATGTGATCATACAGAACTTAGTCGCGCCAGCCGCCAACAACGGTACTTCAATCTTTTCCATAACTTGTTACGATTGCTACTACAGTTGGCAACGGCATACAAGGTGACGTGGTTGACGTAACTGTAACCTTCGGTTTATACCAGGATGCCAGCCAGCATCTTAGCTAATGAGGGTACAGTTTTCAGCGTGATAGGCTTACTTGAGTAAGCCTATCACGCACTGTGTCATTGGAGTTAAGAAATATCTGGGAAACCTTTTGGCCTTGGTAAAAGAGCAAATAATTAAATAAGGCAAGCGAGTGAAAGACAAGATTTCGCTTATTCTAGCCGTGAGCCTAGCTATTGCTTTTTTGCTTAGCAGTGTTAGCGGTACTGGTACATATAATGGTGACGGAGAGACATCAACAGTTAACGCTTTTGGGGCTTGGGTCTCCACCTTGTGGACTCAGACCACTCAGGCAGACTTCGACGCTGGCGTTCTAGACAGCGTAGACACCTTGTTAAGCCCCGGAGATGTCAGGCTAGCGGTAAAAAGTGATTGGTACGACACTACTTGGAGCTGTAGGGCTTCTGTGACCATAAATAATTCCGGATCTGATCTAACCGACTATCAGACAAGAGTCCAGATAGCCTACGATTCCGATATGCAGGCTGACTTTAATGATATTCGTTTTACCGCTAGTAATGGGACCAACTTATTGTCATATTGGAGACAGAGTTTTACCGCGGGCGTTTCCGCCCTTTTCTGGGTAAAGGTCCCATCCATTCCTTCCGGAAGTTCAACGATCTACATTTACTATGGTAATGCCGCTGCCAATAGTTCCAGCAATGGAAATGCCACATTTGATTTTTTTGATGATTTTACTGGTAATCTGAGTAAATGGAATATTCACACAGGTACTGACGTGGGTATTAACGCCAGCTATGGCAATCCGGCACCATGTCTGGAAATCAGCGGCGGTTCTATGGATGATTATCCCTATGGACTTGGAATTATCGGGTCAGACGCAACCTATACCGGATTTCAGGATGGTATAATCGAAGCTGACATATATCCTGACACTGAGGCACTTCCAGAAATTGTTTTTAGAGGGAATTACGATGAAAATACGGGCTATAAAGGAAGATGGGATACCCGTGGTGATTATGAAACACCCTGGATGACACCTCCGTATGACGGCTGGGGACCCTTTGGAGAAGATGTATTGAGATTTGGAATAGCCAATCAGTGGCAGAAGGCCAAACTGGTTATTACTGACTCAACTTTCGAGATATATAGTAATGATAACCTTATGTCCACCGTTACCGATGATATGTATTCAAACCCGGGTGAAATTGGATTAGCAAATCACTACGGAGGCTACTCAAGATTCGATAATGTAAGAGTCCGCAAATACGCCTCCCCTGAGCCGACAACCATCATAGGTTTGGAAGAAAAGATATATATCTCTTCCGGCACCATTGCCTCTCTG
>CAYOHA010000329.1:0-2928 GCA_964403625.1 uncultured Dehalococcoidales bacterium
TGTTACCCTCAATCTCGAAAGCGAAGACGGAATAAAGATATTCAAAGAACTTGTAAGAATAGTGTCTGTGCTGGTTGAGAGTTTCGAACCTGGTAAGATGGCAAACCTTGGTCTGGCCCCAGATTTGCTAAGAAAGATAAATCCCCGATTGGTGATAACCTCTATTTCCGCTTATGGTCAGACCGGACCCTACTGCGATTATAAAGCAACTAACTTTACCGTATATGGGACAGGTGGAGCGATGTATACCCAGCGACCGGGGACTAAACCAACAGCCCGGCCGGTAATCGAAGGGGGATGGCAGGCAGAATATTCTACAGGAGTTCTGAGCTATATCGCTACCATAAGCGCACTTATTGAGCGGGGTAATTCCGATAAAGGTATATCTATTGATATATCAGCAATGGAGAGTGTTACCTCTACGTTAATGGGACATGTTGCCGAGTACTCTTATCTGGGACTGAGTAGAAGAACTAGCCCCTTTGCCATTCATGGCTACCCGATAGGTTACAGCGTTCCCTGTAAGGATGGATGGATAAGCCTAACCCCCGGGATAGGTGGAGCACCAAACATCGCCTTTTTGATAGGTCAACCTGAACTTCAGGACGATCCACTTCTTGCTGACCCTCGCACCCGTATGTCCAACCCCGAGCGGTTCGATGCCCTAATTACCCCCTGGCTTAAGGACCGCACCAAGTGGGAAGTAACCAAAGAAGCCCAAGAGTTAAGGTTAGCCTTTACTCCGGTCTTGAGTCCTAAAGAAGTATTAGAGGATGAACAGATAAAAGCCAGAGAGTTCTTTGCCGAAGTCGATCACCCGATTATGGGTAAGGTTACTTATCCGGGTGCTCCGGCAAAGCTAAACGGCTCGCCATGGCAAGTAGGTAGAGCCCCCTTGTTAGGTGAACATAACGAGGAAATATACGGAGAAATCGGTTATACGAAAGAATCCCTCGTCGAATTGAAGAAAAAAGGGATACTTTAAACTCGAAAGGAATAAATGGCATACAAATTACTTGATGGAATAAGAATACTTGACCTGACGATGGTCTTCGCTGGGCCAGTAGCTACAAAAATAATTGCCGAGCTGGGAGCTGAAGTCATCAAGATAGAATCAATCCAGAGAGCGGATGTATTTACTAGAGGAAATGTATATCCTGAAAACAATCCTGGAGAAGACCCCTGGAACCGAGGTTGTTTATTCCATACCCTGAACGCAGGGAAAAAGGGGATTTCACTTAACCTCGGCAGCGAAGAAGGTAGAGAAATATTCAAGCGCCTGGTTAAAATTAGTGATGCCGTAGTTGAAAATTACTCACCCAGGGTAATGGAGAACTGGGATTTGGGTTATAAAGAACTGAAAAAGATAAAGCCTGATATCATTATGGTCTCCATCAGCGGACTTGGGCACTATGGCCCTCTAAGGGATTTCTATATGTATGTACCGGGTATGGAAGGTATGAGTGGCTTGACCTACATTACCGGTTTCCCCGGTGAACCTCCGTTGCTTTCAGGCTGTGCTTATGGGGACTGGGTGACCGGGGCTAGTGCTGCGGCAGCCTTGTTGACAGCTTTATACTATCGAATACAGACTGGTAGAGGACAGTATATAGACATTTCCGGACGTGAAGCTGTTGCCTGTCATATCGGAGAAATTCTCACTGGCTATACCTTAAACAAGGAAAATCCTTCAATGATGGGCAACTGCCACACTTATGGAGCTCCACACAGCTGTTATTGCTGTAAGGGTGAAGATAATTGGGTGAATATTGCCGTGGAAAACGATGAGCAGTGGCAGAATTTCTGCAAGGCTATCGGAAATCCAGCCTGGACAACAGAAGAAAGGTTCATAACTCCCCAGAGTCGCTGGCAAAACCAGAATGAGCTTGACCGATTGGTCGAGGAATGGACTATTCAATACGAACATATCGAAGTTATGCAGCTTTTACAGGAAGCTGGAGTTGCTGTCGGCGCCGTTCTCAATATGAAAGAAATTAACACTAATCCTCATCTCATTGACCGGGGATTTTTTCAGGTTATTGACCACGGTAATGGAATAGGCAAGAGACCGATAGCCAGCCAAATGCCGGCGAAGTTCAGCAATGTTGATAACTTTGTTCCCAAACGCGCTCCGCGTTTCGGAGAAGATGATAAATATGTTTTCGGTTCCTTACTGAAAATTTCAGATGAGGAGATGCACAAACTTGCTGAAGATAAGATAATAGGTGGACCACCAAATTTTCCTAGAGGAAGACCGACCCGCGTCGACCTTATTGAAGAACAAAAAGCCGGTTGGTTCGATCACCATTATCTCAATGAGTTAAGAAAAACACACGAAAAAGATTTAGGACAACATAGCTAAATAAAAACTCTATAATACTCACGAGGTATGTCATGCTAGAAAAATCAGCAAGTATGGCTGACACCCGCATCACTGAAGAATTGATTGCACATATGCGGTCGTTATGCGGGCTTAAATTAGACACTAAGAATTCAATACATAATGAATACGCCACTAAAATGGCCATACTAAAGTTCGCCGAAGGCATCGGAGACATCAATCCAATCTGGCATGATGAAGAATATGCCCGAAAGACTCGATTCGGCGGCATCATTGCCCCACCATCATTCCTGTGGGCATGCTTATCTCATGTACAATTCGGCTGGGCTGGGTTGGGTGGTTTCCACGGCGGCTGTGACATAGAGTTTTTCAAGCCTGTTTATATGGGTGATAAAATTACCGCAGAGGTATTCTACGATTCTTTTGAGGGGCCAAAAGCCAGTACATTTGCAGAAGAAATGATAATTGACCACTTTCACACCGATTATCGGAACCAGAATAAAGACTTACTCGCCAAATATCACTGGTGGATTATAAGAGTAGCCAGAGCCAAAGCCAGGGCAAAGGGCAAATATCAGAATATCAAA
>CAYOHA010000330.1:0-2910 GCA_964403625.1 uncultured Dehalococcoidales bacterium
TATAGTAACCTAGGTCGGCTGTATTGGCCTTTGTTATGCCGAACCTTTGGTAGATATCATTAAGACTGGATTTCCTCGTATCAGCTATGGCAGCGTTGCCCCGGAAATCATTCACCACATAATCGAAGACTATATAATCAACAATAATCCCCGCCCGGATCTGGCTCTTGGCACCATCGGTGAAGCTGGCATTGATGGTATCCCTAGACTTTTTGAATTGCCGGTGCTTAAACACCAGGTACGTCTGGCATTACGCAATTGCGGCTATATAGACCCTACTGATATAAAGCATTATATTGCTAATGATGGTTATAGTGGTTTTGAAAAAGCGCTGAAAATGACTCCAGAGAAAGTTATCGAGGAGATAAAGAAGTCCGGATTAAGGGGGAGGGGTGGGGCTGGTTTTCCTACCGGACAGAAGTGGGAATTTTGCCGGCGTTCACCGGGCAAGGAGAAGTATCTAATCTGTAATGCTGACGAGGGTGACCCTGGTGCTTTTATGAACAGGTCACAATTGGAGAGTGACCCCCATGCAGTATTAGAAGGAATGCTCATTGGTGCTTATGCTATCGGAACGAATAAAGGCTACATCTATTGTCGAGCAGAATACCCGCTAGCTGTAGAGCGGCTCAATATTGCTCTAGAACAGATGAGAGAGTATGATTTGCTGGGAGACAACATACTTGGTTCCAGTTTCAGTTTTAGTATTGAGATAAAGGAGGGTGCTGGAGCTTTCGTTTGCGGAGAGGAAACAGCACTGATGGCCTCTATTGAAGGTAAGAGGGGCATGCCCCGGTCTCGCCCTCCCTATCCAGCAGTATCCGGATTGTGGGGCAAACCAACCAATATTAATAATGTGGGAACCTGGGCGGACGCTGCGGTTATACTGCAAAAAGGAGGCGAGTGGTATTCTCGTTTCGGCTCACCGACCAGTAAAGGTACTAAGACCTTTTCTTTAGCTGGCAAGGTACTACATACCGGACTAATAGAAGTACCAATGGGTATCCGGTTAGGTGATATCATTTTTGAGATTGGCGGGGGTATTGTCAACAATAAACAATTTAAGGCAGTATTAACAGGAGGTCCATCGGGGGGCTGTCTACCAGCCAGCATGTCAGACCTTCCAGTAGATTACGAAAACTTAGCCCAAGCAGGGTCTATAGTAGGTTCGGGTGGTATGCTTGTTGCTGATGAAGATACCTGTATGGTTGATATGGCAAGGTTCTTTCTTTCCTTTACTCAAGCTGAGTCCTGCGGTAAATGTGTACCCTGCCGTGTCGGTACCAAGCAGATGCTTGATACCCTGGAGGGTATCACTCAAGGTAAAGGGCAACCTGAAGATCTTGAGCACCTTGAGTACCTGGCTAAACTCGTTAGTTCTACCTCACTATGTGCCCTGGGAGGGACCGCTCCAAATCCAGTATTGACCACACTTCGCTATTTTCGGGATGAATATGAAGCTCATATCAATGACAAGCGGTGTCCGGCTTTAGTCTGTAAGGAGTTAATTTCTTATTATATTAATCCCGATAAATGTGAAGGGTGTGGAATATGCCTCAGGAACTGTCCGGTTGAAGCTATAGCCGGTGGTAAGAGAATGGTACATGTTATTGATCAGGAGAAATGCAGCAAATGTGGTACCTGCCTTAGTATCTGTCCTGTGAAATTCAGTGCTGTAGTGAAAGTTTCTGGAGAGGCACTGGCTGTTCCCAGTCAACCAATTCCAATAGCAGCATCTAGGGAAAACCGAAACAAAAAGGATCAGGATACGCCTTGAGTTTTTTAAAAGGCGAGGTGCGGAATGATAACAGTAACTATTAACGAGAAACAGATTGAAGCCAGTGAGGGGATGACGGTACTGGATGTGGCCAAGAAGGGCGGAATATATATCCCGACATTATGTTACCATCCGTCCTTATCACCTTATGGAGCCTGCCGTCTATGTGTGGTTGAAATCAAGAATATGCGAGGTTTCCCCACGGCTTGTACCACACCAGCCACTAACGGCATGGAGATAAAGACAGACACGCTACAGCTTCAGGAGTTCCGTCGGGGTGTCTTGGAGCTTATTTTAACCGAGACCCGTCACATATGTCTCACCTGTCCGGCCGATGGCCGGTGCGAATTACAGGAGGTATCAAGGTATGTTGGAATAAAGGGGATACCCTTACCTCATACATTCAGGGAGCAACCATTATATACTAAAGACCCCTTCTTTAACCGCGATTACAACCTGTGTATATTGTGCGGCAGGTGTGTCAGAATTTGCCAGGAATTGCGAGGAGCAGGAGCGATAGCTTTTACCTATCGTGGTAGTCAGACGTTGGTCGGCACTGCTTTCAACCGACCCTTAAGGGAATCAGGGTGCCAGTTTTGTGGAGCTTGCGTTGATGCCTGCCCAACTGGTGCCTTAATGGAACGGAGCAGAGAAATCTTAACAGGTGTAAAGGCTGAACGTCAGGCAATCACTACCTGTCCTTACTGTGGTGTTGGTTGTCAGCTTGAATTAAGACTTAAAGAAGACAAAATAATTGAATCTGTACCCAAAAAAGAAAATGCATTAAATAAAGGACAAGCCTGTGTCAAAGGTCGCTTCGGGATTATTGAATTTGTCCATCACCCAGATCGTTTGACCACTCCCCTGATAAAGAGAAATGGGAGTTTTGAAAAAGCGACCTGGGGTGAGGCACTGGACTTGATTACCAGTAAGCTTGCCACTTATCATGCCGATGAATTAGCCGTAATTTCTTCAGCCAAAAGCACCAATGAAGACAACTATGTTATACAGAAGTTCGGCCGTGCTGTGCTAGGTACCAACAATATCGATCACTGTGCCCGTCTCTGACATGCTCCCACAGTGGCCGGTCTGGCTACAACATTCGGCAGTGGAGCAATGACTAACTCTATCAA
>CAYOHA010000331.1:0-2902 GCA_964403625.1 uncultured Dehalococcoidales bacterium
TGTGCGGATACCGGCGACTCTCCGGTAAAAAACTGGGGAGGGGTGGCTGTGGTTGATTTCCCTGATGCCAACCCTGTAGGCGCCGAAGCTCTGGATGCCCATAGATTAAGGTCAACCGCCTGTTACCAGTGTCCTGTTGGCTGTGAAGCCATTATGAAAGAGGGAAAAGGCGAATATAAATATGAAACCGGCTCTTATCGACCCGAATATGAGACAATAGCTATGCTCGGTACAGACTGTTTGAACACTAATATTGAATCAATAATCAAAGCTAACGATATCTGCAACCGTTATGGTATTGATACTATATCAACAGGAGCAATCATCGCTTTTGTTATGGAGTGCTTTGAGAAGGGGATTATTAATCAGAAAGATACCGATGGTATTGAGATGACCTGGGGAAACCATAAAGCCCTGGTCGCTATGACAGAAAAACTGGCTAAAAGAGAAGGCTTCGGTGATATACTTGCCGATGGAGTAAGAATAGCGGCGGAAAAGATTGGTAAAGGCGCCGATAAATACGCTATTCATATTCACGGGCAAGAGGTCCCGGCACACAACCCGATTGCCGCATTCACAATGGCAACCACTTATATTGTCAATGCTACTCCTGCTCGCCATACTCAAGGCTCGGAGCGGTATCATTCAAAAGGATTACTACCCGAATTCAACCAGCAGTCAGTCAGTGAGAGAACACAGGCATATAAAAGAGGTAGCAATTTCCAACATTCCTTGATGTGTTCAGGTATGTGCCTCTTTGTCAATATGGCTTTACCCAGAGCTGATATTATCGCCGAATTTATGAATGCGGTTACTGGCTGGGATATAAATATAGAAGAGTTAGTGGAGACCGGAGAGAGAATCGCCAATATCCGGCAGGCTTTCAACATTCGTGAAGGTATAAATCCACTGAACTATGAAGTCTCCGGCAGAATAATGGGCAGGCCGCCACAAAAACTAGGACCCCTTGCCGGAGTTACGGTTGACGCCGAAACTTTGATTAAAGAATACCTCAAGGTAATGGACTGGGACCAAACAACTGCGAAGCCAAGCAAAAAGAAGTTGGAAGAGATGGGACTTGACGATGTTGCTCAAGAACTATGGCGTTAGGAAAATGTAAAAGGGAGGAGACTATGAAAAAGCTCATCAAACTGTTTGAGCCGGGTAAGATTGGCACGATGGAGTTGAAGAACAGGATAATATTGGGACCGCTTGGTCGTGGCTTTACCTTTGCCACTAAGCCCGGCGGCTACCTGACAGACCGATTATTAGCTTTTTACGAAGCCAGGGCAAGGGGAGGGGTAGGACTGATTCAACTGACGGTATCAGCCCTGGGAAGACCTTACTCAACCGGACTGGTATTTGGACCCGGCTCCCTGAACATAGTGGATGATGAACACATTGCTAGTGCCCAGCAATTCACCAGGGCGATACATAATTACGGGACTAAAGTGTCTTTCCAAATAACTCACCATGGAGCGGCAATTGCCAGTGCAGTACAGCGAAGACCGCCAGTAGAATACCCTGAGTTGATGAGGGTGGTTGCCCCTACCGGCAAACGAGACCCGTTGACTGGTTTTGTGACGTATACACTGAGTATCGATGAAATGGAAGGGATAATTGAAGCATTCGGGCAGGCGGCAGGGAGGGGCAAAGCCGCTGGTTTCGATGCTGTCAGAATACAGGGCTGCCACGGCTACCTGATACACCAGTTCCTGTCTCCCCGGACGAACCAGAGGAAAGACCAGTACGGAGGCAGTGTCGAGAACAGGGCTAGATTTGCCTGCGAGATAACCAGAAGAGTCAGAAAGGAAGTCGGGCCTGACTTCCCCATCATATTCAGGATGAACGGTGATGATTTCCTTGAGGGAGGCATTACGCTGGACGAAGCCGTGCAGCATGCCAGACTGTTTGTCGAAGCCGGAGTGGATGCACTGGATGTATCTTCGGGACCATTTGAGACCCATCACCGGCAATTCCCCATGATTTATCAGCCCTTCGGTGCTCTGGTCTACCTAGCTGAGACAATCAAGAAAGCAGTAGACGTGCCGGTAATTACAGTGGGCAAGATTGATGCCCTTCTCGGCGAACGTATTCTGGAAAAGGGCCAGGCAGACTTTATTCAAATGGCGAGGGCACTTATGGCCGACCCCGAACTTCCCAATAAAGCTAGAGAGGGGAGGGTGGAGGACATCCGTCCCTGTATCTTTTGCGGTCACTGTCAACAACGTATGGAAGAATACGCCAGCTGCACCGTTAATATGGCTCTGGGAAAGGAATTAGAATACCGGATTGAGCCCACGACAAAAAGGAAAAAGGTAATGGTCATCGGTGGTGGACCGGCTGGTATGGAGGCTGCCCATACCCTGGCAGAGCGGGGGCACGATACTTCTCTTTACGAAAAGAGTGACCGGCTTGGTGGTCAATGGAGGATTCTCTCTAGCCATCGTCCCGGCACCGGCAGCTTAATCAGATATCTCTCCAGACAGATGGAGAAAGCCGGGGTAAAGGTCTTTATGAACCAGGAAGTCACCACCAAAATGGTCCAGGAGCTAAAGCCAGATGCCGTCGTTGTCGCCACCGGAGCCACACCAGCACCGCTGGATGTAACGGGCATAGATAGTAGTATTGTTGTCTGGGCAACCGATGTATTGATGGGCAAGGTCAAAGTGGGACAGGAAGTGGCGGTGATCGGTGGACGGCTTGTCGGTCTAGATACAGCCCTTTACCTGGCTGAGAAGGGTAAGAAGGTCTCTGTTGTCTCCAGGAGGAAGATAGCACGGGGCATTGGACACAACCTTAAACTGTCCCTGCTGGAAAACCTGATAAAGTACCGGGTACGTCTCTATCCTAACTCAATAGTCGACAGTATTACAGATAAGGGCATCAACCTCTGGTGGGA
>CAYOHA010000332.1:0-2899 GCA_964403625.1 uncultured Dehalococcoidales bacterium
ATTAGTTTCTTTCTACCCTGTAACCCGGCGCTTCCTTAATTTTAAATTGTCCTTCAAGAAATTCACAAAAAAAGTCCTTTCTTCTTTACTTAGACCCCTGATTAAAAGCAGCACTACAAAATAGGCCACGATACCGATAAATATCGACGCGATAATCCAGGCTATCGATTCCGGGCTTATTAACCAGATGCAGATTGCCATAATGATTGATGAGAAAATACTCTTTAGCATAAAAGGCAGATTCATTTCAAATTTCAAGTACCGGCGGGTTACTATCAACGTAATTATAAATAGGCTACCATAGGTAACGAGGCTGGCTACGGCGGCTCCTAGAATGCCCATGAGTGGGATGAGAAGTATGTTCAACACGATACTCAGGACTGCTGATATGGTTAATAACATGAGTATCAGCCTTGTTTTCTTGACCAGCTGGATAATATATCTGCTTATTTCATAGAAACCCATAAGCACAGCCTTGAAGGCTACAAACAGGACGACAAGATTACCGACAGCAAACTCAGGTGTGGTCAAAACCTGAAGCAGTGGCTTGGCCAGTATGGATAAGCCGAAGGCAGAAGGGATGGCTATCATCATAAAGTATTTAAACGAGTATTTCAGGAAGTTTCTGGTTTCGCTTAGATTGTTCTCATCATATGATTTGGTAATGGTGGGAAATAACAGAACGGTAATCGGGGTCACGAGAAAGGAGGCGTACCAGCCTATGTTGTAGGCAGCGCTGTAGATACCGGTGGCAGCAACCCCTATAAAATAGCTAATCAGATATCTATCGCTACTATTGATTACCCACAATATAGCACTGGTTGGAGTGAGAGGGAGCCCGAAACTTAAAAATGATTTCAGGTGGGAGAACCTGGGGAACCGGAATCCGATTTGCTTCAGGATAATGAAGAGGAGGATAAGATGGAATAGCAGGCTGGTCGCTATAGTAGCTAGCATGACCCCGGTTAGTTTGTAGCCAAGCCGTAAAGATATGTAAATCAGGCCAATATTAACAGCATTTTGGGCCACCGTAAAAGTAGCCAGAAGTCCTATCTTCCGGAAAGTTATAAGGTATGCAGAGTCCAGTCCGGAAATACAGCCTAAGGGAACCAGAATAGAGGCAAGTTTAATATAATAAGACGAGTCAATATCGTTAAAAATATGCACTGCTAGATAGTCAGACAAAAAGAATAGCAGAAGTGCAAAAGCAATCCCTGAGACGAGTACTATGCTAAAAAGGGCGGAAAGGAAATCCTCTCTTATTCTACCTTTATCCTTTTCGGCAGCGAGGAAGCGGAGTATAGCGTCACCGAAGCCGAGTAACGCAAAGGGAGCGATAAGTGAAATAGTGGCGTTAATTAGTGCCCAGGTGCCGTACAGGTTCGCCCCAAGTCCCTTGGTTAAGATGGGAAGCTGAAGAAACCCCAGTAAAACGGTAATTATATTAGCAAAGAGAACATAGCTTACTTGTCTCGTAAATCGGGTATACTCTTTAATCGGCTCCATAAGCAGTCACAGTTTAAAAGCTTCTTACCTGGAAAGGTATTGAAACCAGTCTTTGGTTGCTTTTCCGATCGTCTCCGGTGTCCAGACAGGCGCCGTTCTCCAGTAATCGATATTTTACAGCAGTATATTGACGCCTTAAAAGCCTTCCTCCACGCACACCTTTAACAAAGCTGCGGCGAGGGATTGTGATGTCCGCTTCTATGCCAATCTTGATATTTTTCGATTCATCATTGCCATTCACTACGTCATAGTATGCGCCTGTGTCCTCGAACTTTCCCGACAACATGACTTCAGAATCATTATAAGCACTTTGTACGTTTTGAGAGAATAAGTTGAGTGCACTCAAAAGGGACGATTTTCTCCCATTATTGGGGCCAAAAAAGAGGTTGCTCTTACTGAGGTCTACGGATTCTTGTTTAAATGCCCTAAAATTCTCCACATACAATCTTGTTAACATCAGTTGCCGCCCCTGAGTATTGTAATATTATACCATAACCGGCCTACAGATTTGCTTTTCCGAAGCCAAAAGCGCGTCGCCCAATCCGTCCTCTTTAATACATGTAATAGCGGAGCCTGTCGAAAAACCAGCTTGTTAGTTGTTCATAGGTCTATGGGAGCGCATTTTCAATAGTGGAGACCTCTATACGGGCTTAAAGGTCAAAAATCTCCTCTTTCTTCTTGCCTCTCACTAATCCGTTATCCGTAAGCCAGCCTGGCTAACCTGCGCGGCATCATAAATGATGAATATACTAGGACAGGAGACCCAACACTTCCGCCGAGTAGCTATTCATATACGTTATGGTCTTTGGAATAAAGACAAGAAGCGTTGAAGCTGCTGCCCATAGCCGGCGTAATATGGCGAGAGGAGCGTCTCTTCTCCCCTCGCCACTTTTTATCTTCATGTTGCTTGAATGGCTAGCAGAGAGTAAAATATGACCAAGCCGGGCAAAAAAAGTTGCAGCAGAGAGCTTATCCAGCAAAATGTGTCTGAAATAATGTTCCATTTATTACCCGCGATAATAATCTCCAGTGAGCGGTTGGATATGTTACAATAGGAGAGGAAAATTAAGATACAGTGAGGCCAATTTGAAATCCTCCAGCATTGTTTTTGATAAAATAAAAAACCTTGATGAACTGGCCGATATTATCCAGACCCTGAAAAAGGAAGGAAAGCGAGTTGTTCAATGCCACGGGGTCTTCGACCTGCTTCATCCCGGTCACATCCACCACTTTGAAGCAGCCCGGCATGAAGGTGATGTTCTTATCGTAACCGTGACCCCGGATGGATATGTGGGTAAAGGGCCGGGACGTCCGGTCTTTAATCAAAGGCTTCGGGTTGAATCCATCGCTGCCCTGCAGTGCGTGGACTATGTAGCCATCAATAAGTGGCCAA
>CAYOHA010000333.1:0-2897 GCA_964403625.1 uncultured Dehalococcoidales bacterium
TTCCCTGGAATGCCAGCTGACATCAAGGGGAGGTTTTACTACCTGATTGACAAAATCGCTCACCGGGAGGGCATCGGTGATGTCCTGGCTAACGGTGTTTATCATGCTGCCCGTCAGATTGGTAATGGTGCCGAAAAATATGACCATAATTCCACGAAGAAATTTGAGCAGCTACCCATCAAACTGGGGAAGCTGAACCCTGCGTATTTCCTGATGATAGCTACTGGTGAAAAATTAGCTATCACCCAGATTGAAGGGTCTTTCCCTCAGGACCCCTTTCCTACCCGAAAAGAGAGAGAAGAGTTTGTCGCAAAGTGGGTAGCTACTCCTGATGATAGTTTCAAGCAGATGTTTTTAAACTGGGAAAAACGCGACCAATTCTCTAATGAGAATTGCTGTGCCGTTTCTGACTGGAATGAGGCAATGCATTATATTGATGACAGCGCCGGACTCTGCGGCTTTCTATCGTCATTTAGAGGTCAGTTTGGTGGCGGGATCGCCTTCCATATACATAATATACCGAAATTACTCACGCTAGCGACCGGTATAGAATTTAATGAAGATAGTTTATGGAAGGTTTTTCAGAGGAACCGGAACCTGGTTAGAGCCATTAATAGTCGTAGGGGCATGAGAAGAATCGACGAAGCACCTCCTGCTGACCACTGGGCAGTTAGAAATCATGATTTCGAACAAAAGCTGCTTGACGACTATTATAAATTCAAGGGGTGGAACGGTGAAGGCATCCCCACCAGAGAAACTCTGGACAAACTCGGTCTGAATTATGTAAGCGATGATCTTGAACAAAGAGGGATTTTACTCAAGAATTAAGATACTACTATCGAGTAAACCTTACCATAAAAAGATTAGATATTAGAGGAAGGGAGGACTGACAACGAAAAAGATAATTAAAGAAATACAAGTCGATGTTGAGAAGTGCACCGGCTGCCGCGGATGTGAGTTAGCCTGTGCCGCCTTTCACGCCGTACCAAAGTATAGTATTATAAACCCGGCAAGGTCTCGGATCCATATAGTTATTGATGAACTGAGAGATGTGTTTGTTCCGATACGTGCTGGCGAATATACTCAAGCCGAATGCAATGGAAGGAACAAATATGTTATCGAGGGCAAAGAATATACCGAGTGCAGCTTCTGTGGGGCTTCCTGCCCATCCAGGGATCTCTTCAAAGAACCCGATTCCAGCCTCCCTCTAAAGTGCGATATGTGTGAGAACGAACCACCACTTGAAAAGCCGATGTGCGTACAAGCTTGTGTATTTGGTGCCTTGACTTACCTGGAAAGAGAAGAGGAAGTCGAAGAAAAAGAAGAGAAACGGGAAGAGATAGATATCGGACTGGAAGCACTGGTCAATAAATATGGATTGAACAAGGTAAAAGACACCATCGCCCGAATATCAAAGGGTTAGTCCGGCGAAAGAAGAGGACAATAGTGGATACTGTAGCCCCGGTAAAAAGACTTATAGATATGATAAAAGGTAGCGGTGGAGATGCAGTCAAGTACTGCTATCAATGCGGAAAATGCGATACTGTTTGTCCCTGGAATAGGGTTACAGACTTTAGTATGCGGAAGCTAATTCGGGAAGCTACATTTGGTTTGAGCGACCTGAAACGTGAAGAGGTGTGGCGTTGTACTACCTGTGGAAGCTGCCCGCAGCGATGTCCCAGGGATGTAAAGCAGATAGAAGACATGATAGCTTTGAGAAGGGTTGCCACGAATTACCGGGCTTATCCCAGGCCTATCCGTGTGGTAAGTGCAGGCCTTGCTGAAGAAGGTAATCCCATCGGCGAACCCAGGAGTACGAGAGCAGACTGGGCAAAAGACTTAAATGTTAACACATTCACTGAAGGGACAGAATTCCTCTATTTTCCTGGCTGCTATCTCTGCTATGATCCGAGGTTAAAGAAGGTAGCCATTGCCACTGCTAATATACTGAACAAGGCGGGAGTTGATTTCGGGATACTGGGCGAAAAAGAGAACTGTTGTGGAGAAAGTATCCGTAAAACAGGCGATGAGGAATTATTTAAACGCTTAGCCAGGGAAAATATTAAGGCTTTTATCGAAAATGGGGTGAAAAAAATCCTTGTTTCTTCTCCTCATTGCTACCATACCTTTAAAAACGAGTACCCCGAATTTAAGGTGAATTTCGATGTGATTCATACCTCCCAATATATATTCGGGCTTATTAATGAAGGAAAGCTTGAGATTACTAAAGAGTATAAGAAGAAAGTTGCCTATCACGACCCATGTTACCTGGGCAGGCATAACGGTATTTACGATGAACCCCGGGAAGTATTGAAAAAGATACCCGGTCTGGAACTGGTTGAGATGACTGATTCAAGGGAAGACAGCCTCTGCTGCGGAGGCGGAGGTGGCAGAATCTGGATGGATACTCCAAAGGGTGAAAGATTTTCTGACCTTAGAATGAACCAGGTTAATGATGCTGGAGCTGAGGTGCTGGCCACCTCCTGTCCGTATTGCATCATAAACTTCGAGGACAGTAAGTTATCCCTTAAGGATCCTGAAGCTATCGAGATTAAAGACATCACAGAAATCGTCCAGGGAGTTATTTAGGACACCGAAGAAACCGTGAGGATGGATAAAGTGGAAAAAGAGAAGCTTGAAGAGCTGCTTACTGATAGTCCTGCAGGAAGAAATATCGGAGATGTTATGGTTGTCGGAGGTGGAATCAGTGGTATTCAGGCATCCCTCGACCTGGCTGATGCCGGTTATAAAGTTTACCTGGTTGAGAAATCGCCGGCGATTGGCGGTAAGATGGCCCAGCTTGATAAAACTTTCCCAACGAATGATTGCTCTCTGTGTATTGAGTCTCCCAAGTTTATCGAATGCAATCGACATCCCAATATAGAAATTATGACCTA
>CAYOHA010000334.1:0-2897 GCA_964403625.1 uncultured Dehalococcoidales bacterium
AGGAGGTTTATGGAGCTGAAGAGTGCGTATATGCTCACCCGGAGAATGGGCTCCCTATTGTCTTGCTTAAAGCGGGCAACAGCCAGCGTAAAAAGTCAACAAACTGATAAAGAACTGCTAAATAGTAATAATCGCCAGTTCCAACAAGCCACTCTGTTTAATACGATTTCATAACTAGACATTAAAAAGGAAGGTAATTATGTCACCATCCTGGACTTTGTAATTCTTTCCCTCTAGCCGTAGAAGTCCCCTCTTCCGGGCTTCGGCAAAGTTGCCGCACTTTACCAGATCATTATAGCTGACCACTTCCGCCCGAATAAAACCCCTCTCCATATCAGAGTGAATTTTACCCGCGGCCTTAACAGCATCAGTGCCACTCTGAATTGACCAGGCTTTGACTTCAGATGAGGCGGTAGTAAAAAAGGAGATTAGTCCTAATAGTTCGTAGGAAAGCTGAATGATTCGGCTGGCCCCAGATTCCTTAATGCCATATGCGTTACTTAATTCTTCGGCAGCGCTATCATCTAACTGGGCTAGCTCCATTTCTAATTCACCGCAAATAGCTGTAACACGACACTTCTGCCGGGAATAATGTGAGTCCAGTTCTGTAGTTATAGAATCTGTCTGGGGTAACTGGTCTTCTCCAATATTAACTGCTATCAGCAATGGCTTGGCAGAAAGCAGTTGATAGCCTGAAAGGACTTTTTCTTCCTCTTCGGTCAGGTCTAATTCTCGGACAGGTATATCCTTTTCCAGCTCGGTCTTAATTCTCATTACAATTTCCTGCTCCCGGAGGAGACCCGGGCGCTCAGCTGGTTTTGCTCCCTTTAACGATACAGCTATCTTCTGTAGTCTCCTTTCCAGTAACGCCAGGTCAGAGAAGGTAAGTTCTAAGTTCATATTTGCTATATCACGTCCTACATCCAGACTACCTTCAATATGAGGTATACTTTCATTACTAAAAGCCCGGACGACATTTAAAAGGGCGTCTACATTACTTAATTGGGTTAGCAACTGCCCTCCTATACCCTTGTCTTGAGCTATATCCTTGACCGAAGCGCCTATATCAATATAGGTTGCCGAAGCGAAGACCACTTTTTTTGGATGAAGCATGTCAGATAATATAGTAAGGCGAGGCTCTGGGACTGTAGCCGTGCCAATATGTGGAACTGACCCTTCTTTCGAATATCTGCCGGTAGCGGCCTCTCCTTTGGTTAAAGCATTGAAAATAGTTGTCCGACCGCTCTTAGGTAGTCCTATAATGCCAATATCAATACTCATGAGCTTAATAACTACCTGCCCTTTGGAATCGTGTATATCCAGTATTTTACTCTTTACATTTTCAGTATTCAATCTCATAAAGTTGTTCGAAATTTAAATATAGGTGTATAATTGTTGATAATTGTAATTAAGAAAGGAACAGAGATGGCAGAAAAGTATAAGTGTCTAAATCCTCTTGGAATCCAGAATCCGGTGGATTTGTTTCCACTGGCACAACGCCTCGATACAATCAATGGCAAAACTATCTATGTTTGCATCAATGCTGGGGGAGACCAGGATATTACAATACCCTTGTTGAAGAGATTACCGGCCGATTATCCTAATGTTAATTGGAAAATAAAAAGGCAATTCGGTTTCAGCGCTGAACTGACTGAGGAGGAGAAGAAGACCTGCGATGCTATGATTGCAGGCGTAATATGGTGACATGGCGCTATTTGGGGACAGTTGTTCCAAGTCGCAGATGTTGAAAGTTATGGTATCCCGACAGTTTCTCTTATTTATGAAGACCAGGATGAATGTTTCAAGCAGGCAGGCTTGCTAAGCGGGTCAGGTTATTTACGGCGAGTGTATGTTTCGCGTACCGAAAAAGGGCCTGCAGATGTTGACAGAATCCTCCCGTTCATATTCGACGCTCTAACCCGACCTCTCACGAAAGAGGAAAAGAAACGCAGCCGTTATACGGTGCCTGATGACAGGATAATATTCGAAGGTACTCTTGATGAAGCTCAGGATTTTTACCAGCAGACAAGGACTTATCCCTCATTGCGTCATAACGCCCCTATATCTCTCTACACAGACGGTCTGCCAATTATTGTTCCAACCGAGGAGCGTGTAGAAAAGATGCTCAAAGATACCAGCCATAAACCCGATGAAATTATAACTCTCCAGGCTGACCACGGGGTATTCATGATGAGAGAGGCGAGAAGGGGAGGGATGAAGGGTGATCAGGTAGTATTCCAGCCCGCTAAGCGAAAGGCTACAGTGGAACAGGTAGCGGTCAATGCCGTCATGGCAGGCTGCAAACCTGAGTACATGCCGGTGGTACTTGCCATTGCTGAATCTGGGGGCGGTGGAGGTCCTGATGGCAGAGGCAGTGTAGGCTTCTTTGTCAGCGGTCCCATTGCCAAGGAAATAGGGATGAACTTTGACGTGGGAATATTTGGACCTGGAAACCCGGCTAACAGGAGTATTGCCCGGGCAGGTGAGTTGATGTGGCGTAATTTCGGTGATAATGTACCGGCTGTAACTAACTGTGGCGTTATGGGGTGTCCGCTTTTTAACTGTATCCCCGAGGATTTAGACGCGCTACCTCCAGGTTGGAAAGGGCTGAACGAAGAATATGATTTTAAGAAGGACGAGAGTATTGTTTATGTAGCGAATCTGGGACGAGGTGGCACAACCAATATTCACCGTACTGAGTTCTCCCCAGGAGGATACCGGGCATTGCAGAAGAGCGGTCACGGCGGAATAGCCAGACGTCTCGGTGTTAAAGGCATCCAAGGCCCGCATAACTTCTTTGGATACATGCTTCCTGAACTCTGGGCAGGCAGGGAAGGTGGTATTACCTTCTTAATGCTTCCGCAGATGGCTAAAAGCATGTATGAGTATGGCTTCAA
>CAYOHA010000335.1:0-2861 GCA_964403625.1 uncultured Dehalococcoidales bacterium
ATGTCAGCCTGAAGGTTGGTGCCAGAGTGACAGGATCGAAGTCAAAGGAAGCATTCTGCATCCTTGAAGTCTGGTGGGCGAAGACCTTCAGGTCAGCATAGTGTGTAGTTGCTACCGTCAGGATTCCTAAAGAGAGGAAATGGAGCAGGATGGAACGGGCCAGGGCAGAACCTTCAGTTGGGTCTGTACTTGTGCCTAGCTCGTCAAGGAGTACTAGGCTTCTATTGGTAGCATTCTTTATGATACGTACAACATTACCGATATGCCAGCTAAAGCTGGAGAGAGTATGCTCGATGCTCTGCTCGTCACCGATATCAGCAAATATACTGTCGAAAACCGGTAGGCGGGTCTCCGGGGCTGCGGGGATGGGAATTCCTGCTTGTGCCATCAGACTCATCAGGCCGATAGTCTTCAAAGCAACTGTTTTCCCCCCAGTGTTGGGGCCTGTTATGAGCAGTACGGAATAATCCCGTCCGACCTCAATAGAGAGGGGAACGGCCTTCTTCCCAAGCAAAGGATGCCGGGCTTCAACAAGCCTGACAAAAGCCACCGGATTATCTTTCGTCGGTACGTTAATAAAGCTGGCCAGTTCAGGGATGGAAGCCTTTACCGCTCGAGCGTATTTAGCCTTGGCGAGAGCTACATCCAGTTCTGCCAGTCGTGAAATACCGGACAGGATTTCTGTCTGGTGAGTTCCTACCGTCATACTTAGGTGTTGCAGTATCTTTTCTATCTCATATTTCTCTTCTGTCACCAGTTCACGTATGGTATTGCCCAGTTCTATAGTTACCCACGGCTCGACAAAAACGGTGGCGCCGGTATTAGAGACATCGTGAGTTATGCCCTCAATCTCCCTTCTGAGTTCATTTTTTATCGGTATAACATACCGCCCCTCACGTTCGGTAATAATCGGTTCCTGAATTATCTTCTGTACCTTAGGTTCCTTGATTATGGTTTCCAGACGCTCCTGTAGAACCTGGTGGGTATCTCTGAGTCGTCTTCTGACTGATTCCAGTCTGGGTGAAGCCCGGTCTAACACTTCACCACCTTTAGAAATACAGTGGATGATTTCTCCTTCGACTTCAGGGATGTCCTTGATGTCTTTAGCAATATTCCAGAGGAGAGGGACTTCATCTGACAATCGGCTCAGGCTACTGCGTGTTTGTCTCATAATAAATAGGGTCTGCTGTATCTCGATAAGGTTTATCGGATCCAGTATTTTGCCCAGTGCCGCCATCCTGACCATTTCTCTTATGTCAGAAGCCCCGCCGGTCGAAAATTCACGATCTACTGACAGGAGGTACTGCGCCTCCTCGGACTGTTTGAGTAGCAACTTGACTTGCTCATAGTCGGAGAGCGGCATCAGGTTGAGAATAAGTTCATTACTAACAGGAAAAGAGATATACCCTGCCACTATCTTCCTGATTTGAGGGAACTCCAGTATTTCCAGACTTTTATAATCCATAACCAGGCTCCATTTGGAATACTAACTGATTATAACACGATATAATTAATCTGACCCATCCTCCCATCAGAACAAGAGATTATTACCAAACTCTTGCTCTTAACCTTTGACATCATAATGTGAAAGCTGTTAATTTCTATATAATGAAAAAAGATACAAAAGGAGCAGTTTTCGCTTTCCACTGGAGATATATTATTTCCCCCCTGGCCATTTTTATACTCTCTATCGTTCTTGTTGCTTTCTTCTATCACCGGCTGCCTGTTCAGGTAGCTTATATTTTCCAATCCGATGGCTCGCCCGAAAAATGGCTTAGCTGTAACGCGATCATTCTCTTGTTCCTGATATCACAGCTTATTTTTACCCTATTGGCCGGAGCAATTACTCTGGGGGTGAGTAAATTCAGTAAGCGGTTTATCCAACCGGGAAGCTCTGGGATAAGACCGGAAAGAATCATATCGCTTATGGGAAATATGGTTGTCCTGCCCCAGCTCATTCTCTGCTTTGCAATGCTCGATATTTTTAGCTACAATTCTTATCAGGTACATCTTCTACCTTTGTGGGCTTTTGCTTTGATTGTCGTGATTATCGGCAGCATTATTTTCGGTGTCCTATTTTTCCAAGCCATTCGACAAGCCCAAAGCTATTAAGGAGTAGAATAGTGACAGAAAAAATACCGGCTAAACTAAATATGGAAAAGCTAGTCTCGCTCTGCCAGAGGCGGGGCTTTATTTTCCCCAGCAGTGATATATATGGAGGACTATCCGGCTGCTGGGACTACGGTCCGGTGGGTGTGGAGTTGAAGAGGAATATAAAGGAAGCCTGGTGGAGGACTTTTATACAGGAGCGGGACGATATTATTGGACTGGATACGAGTATATTGATGAATTCTAAGGTATGGGAAGCCAGCGGGCACCTAACCAACTTTTCTGACCCGCTGGTGGAGTGTAAGAACTGCCACCTGAGATGGCGGGCTGACGACCTCAAAGAGAACAAGTGTCCTTCTTGCGGTGGCGAACTTACCGAAGAACGAATGTTCAATACCATGTTCAAGACCTTTATTGGGCCAGTTGAAGAGGAAGCCAGCAATGTCTACTTGCGTCCGGAGACTGCCCAGGGTATGTTCGTTAATTTCCAGAATGCAGTTAGCACCAGCCGTAAGCGACTACCCTTTGGTATTGCCCAGATAGGTAAAGCATTCCGAAACGAGATTACCACCGGTAACTTTATTTTCCGCAGCCGGGAATTCGAGATAATGGAATTCGAATATTTTGTCAAACCAGGCACAGATGAAAAGTGGTTCGACTACTGGGTGGAAGAGTGTTTAAACTGGTACGTGACACTGGGTATAAAAAAAGAAAACCTCCGCTTGCGACAACATGATAAGAAGGAGTTATCT
>CAYOHA010000336.1:0-2861 GCA_964403625.1 uncultured Dehalococcoidales bacterium
CCTTTTTCAAAGGGGGAGACTTGAGTTCGTTCTATCAGAGTGAAAATTGGGGAAGTTCGAAGGGGCGTCAGCCCTTTCGGAAAAAATAATTAACTATGTGAGAAATGTAATTCTGAAGGAGCGTAGCGACTGAAGAATCTCAGGGAGGGGTTTTGAAAATCCCCACCAGACCCTGAGATCCTTCGCTTCGCTCAGGATGACAGTTCGTGGTTTCGGACAGCCTCGGAAGATGGTCAGTTTAACCACCGCATAAGACGTTGGCAGGCAGTAGGATAGGTTATTAAAGACTCTTACTCTTTGTACTTCGCCTCTTTAGGGTCGTGGTTTCGGAAATGGGCAATACGGATGCGCTTCATTTTACCGCCCTCCATATTGTAGATTACCCAGTTTGTCATGATGACAATATCGCCCTTCTTTCTCTGCTGACCACCGGATGGTGGAGAGTCTTTAAAAGTATGGAACTCAGTATATAGTTCAGCGAAGACCAGATTCCCCTGTGACATAAAGTCGCGGAGCTCCAGGACTTCCCTGGTATGCTCGTGCAGGCTCTTATAGTTAGCTTCAAATTCCTGGGGACCGTGTAACGTGCGGGGTTTTAATTGGGGACCATAAGCATTATCAAAATATTCCACAGTAATATCAGGGGCGAAATAGCTGGTGACGGCATCGTATCTTTTGTTATTAAAGTGGTCAACGTATTCTTGATATTGTTTCCGATTCATCACTCTACCTCCAATCTTATTAGTCAGGTTCTATTTGAACAGAAACAAATGTATTTACCTGGGTCTAAACCTATTTGGTTTGAGTATGAGGGTGGCATTGAGTTTGGCTTCTGATGTCTGCTTTCCGGTAACAGGGTGTTTGAAATGGAAGGGATAGATATAACCTGAGGGATAAGAAGTATCATATTCTGCCCAGATATCCGGGTGAAGGTCTAAAGACGGCGCACGGGTACCGGGGGCAGACTCTTCTTGCCTGCTCCCGCTTCTCCCTGGCGAATAAGTATAGTGCAGGAGAAGTGCCAGTTTCAATATTTTCCAGACTCCGTCTTCCTTGATGTATTCCATTTCATAGACGACACTCATATAAGACGGATCGATAACGCCATTTACGGGGCGAAAAGCAACAGCACCAAATCCGTACCATCTACCCTTAGCTCTCATACCATCCGGGTCAACAGTGATAACCGGCGACACCTGCATTACCTGATGTAGAAATTCTGGAGAAGTCTCTCTGTTACGTCCGAAATACCTCCGGATTCCTTCCGGACCGTTATATGTACCCTCGACAAAGGTGCCGGAGACTTCAGGGCTGGTGGAAAAACAATCGATAATTTCCTCACTCATCCAGTGTTCAAGATAATAGCCATAGGCGCACTGTAATCTTTTGATATCTTCTATATCATGAAGGATTTGAAGCTGTCTATCTTTCTCTTTGATCTGTTTTTTAAGATCGCTGACCTCACTTCCCAGGATATTAAGTCTGGTTTCAAGTGACTTGTTGTTCATAATGAATCACCTCAAATCTATTTAGTTTTTAATCTTTCTTTAGTGTTTCAGGCTTTGTAGACTTTTCCGGTTGCTTTGTCTTTCCAGTAAGCTCGCTGCTGTAATGGCCAGTTAAATGTGATTGCCCCCGGGCGACGGCAGTCATTAACGCAACAACCGCAGTACCAGCATTCATCCGGATGCAGTATGATTGGTGGTTTGCCCTTCTCGGGATTGGGTATATACACATCTACCTGGCAGGTTTCCACACACTGATTGCACCCGTTACAGATATCGGGGTTAAAAATTACGGGAGTATTCGGCGTAATTATATTTGGTAAAGCATATGTTTTTTCCTGTTCCATCGTAATCTCCTTATTTTTTATAAACGCCTTGATAGTCTTTATTATGGGCTTCATAATTCTTTTTCAGATTACCCCAGTAATTCAGTGGTTTTTCCCCTGTTTTGACCTTACCGTTTTCCAGTTTTATGGTAACAAACTTGGTCCATTCCGGTGGGTCCATCTGGGGGTAGTCTATCCTCTGGAAATTCAACATCAGGCTGCTAGCCTTGCGGGCCAAAGATGCCTGCATGATTATCTGGCCATGAGTAAGTAGACTCAGGTCTTCAACACTGCGCATCAATTTATGGGGATCAAGAGCATAAAGTCTTGGGATATGGTTTTCTTCAATATCCTTTAGAGTATCGAGTCCCATCTTGAGGAGAGACTCAGTCTTGAATTCAGTGCAGAAGTACTGCATTGCCCGGGCAATACCGGCGTTCAATTCCTTCCAATCCATACCATCACTTCGCTTTATGGGAGTATAAACCCGGTCTTTCTCAAGTGTAACCTGCTCTCTGGATATCTTCGACTCTCTGATCTGGCGGGAATAGTCGGCAGCTTTTCTGCCGGCATATCTACCGGTCGAGGCTGCGTAGCTGTGGTCTCCGGCAGAGAATGTCTGTTCTCCGGCGACATACAGTCCGTCCAGCGTAGTTTTCAAGTCCCAATCAATAATAGGACCACCACCACCTGCATTCCGCCACTGTTGTGGGCTGGTGCCTTCGAAAAACTGGTAATTCTGGAGGAGATGTTTGCTTGGGTCGAATCCAGCCTTACCATATGTATCGATAATAATCTTAGTAGTCGATTCTTCGCCCAGCATTAGATTCCAGGTGACTCTACGCTCTATCTCCGGCATCGCGGGAAAATCGCCGTAGAACGGAAGGGCGTATTCGCCTTTAAGTATCCCCTGGCGGATGGCTTCACGAACCTCTGGTGAAGGTCCCATTGCTCCGCCATCCGGCCATCCCTGTAATGGCCAGGGTAGTTTCTTTCCATTGGCATCAACGAGTTGAATATTTTCATAGCT
>CAYOHA010000337.1:0-2842 GCA_964403625.1 uncultured Dehalococcoidales bacterium
AAGCAGCAAATGTATTTTTTAAATTAACATTATTAATTAATGCATAACCTATCACTTTGTCCAGTGCGTTGTGCCTTCCAACGTCTTCTACTATACAAATTGGCTCTGCCCCTTGTGTAAAAAGTCCAGCCGAATGTATAGCTTCAGTCTCAGTATATATTTGAGATTTCAGGATAGCATTAACACCGGTAAATATGTTTTCCCTACTTACCTTAAAGGCAGAATATATCTCCGGAGACGATTTTGCCTCATCTTTTTCCTTAAACAAAGTCACCTCAGCTAAGTTATCTTTTACTGTTATTGATTCTATATCAGCTATTTTATTTATAATCCCTCGCCCGAATAGATGCCCGATGACAAACTCTTTCTCCATCATAGGAGTTATCATCGTTGTGGCAAAATGTTTCCCGTTTATGATGATTGACAGACCGAATTCTGTTACTACTTTTTCCTTGACTCTGGTAACCTTTGTATCTATCTTTGTATATTCAACCCATTCCATGCTATTTTTAGTCATTTTTCTCCATCATTGATATAAGCTTAGTTAGAGTTCTACCTTGATAATAGACTATTCCTTTTTCAGCTTCATAGAGTGGACATTTCTCTATTTAAGTATAACGGCTTTAAGGCTAGCGTGCTAGTTACTGTAAAAATATTGAAATTAAGGAAAAAATCGAATATCAAGATTGACGGAAGTTAGTTAAGAGTACTAATATTAACAGACTAACAAAGCTTATTACTCTTTGACAATTCAATTAGATTGATGCTAAAATATTTATAGCGTAAAAATTACGCTATATCAATTTTGAGATATACTATGTTTCGTCCTAGAGCAGCGATGCTTACTCTTTATGGAGATTATGTCAGGTATAGAGGGGGAGAGATTGGGATTGGTAGCCTGATAAAACTACTGGCAAATTTCGACCTTTCCGAGCAATCTATCAGGTCTGCAGTTTACAGGATGTGCCGAGCTGGCCTATTAAAAGTAAGGCATATCGGACTAAAAAGTTATTACTCTCTGACAGAGAATGGCCTGGCATTATTACAAGAGGGTGAGAGGCGTATATTTGAGCGTAAAGGAGTTCGCTGGGATGGCACTTTTAGTGTTGTTGTTTACTTTATTCCCGAAGACAAACGTGAGGCTAGGGATACACTACGTCAGGAGTTATCCTGGATAGGCTATGGACCTCTGAGTACAGCTACCTGGATTTCACCACATGATTTAAGCCAGGAGGTTGAAAGGGTAGCCAAGAACCTTAAGATCGAGGAATATATGCAAGTCTTTCAGGCGAAGCATCTCGGCTTCAATGATCCAAAGACCATTATTTCACGTTGTTGGGATCTTAATCGTATCCGCAAAGGTTATGCTGATTTCATAGATGAGTATCGTGATAGACTTCAAAAGTACCTCGAGCGTCTTCAAAAAGGAGAGAATATCGAACCGAGCGAGTATTTTACAGAAAGATTCAAGTTAATTCATGAATACCGGAGGTTACCTTTCTTCGACCCGGACTTACCGGAAGAATTACTACCAGATAACTGGCTTCGTTCGAAAGCGAGTACTCTTTTTCATGAATATCACGATTTGCTGGCGGAAAAGGCAAATAAGTATTTTGATACCGTATTAAATGCTTACTGAGCTAAGGGGAGCTAAAAAATGAGGTATGCAGAGGCAGGATATAATTTAGAAATTGACCTATCCCGAGGTAACATTGAGAGGGTTGAGACTGATCCGAGATTAACCGCACTTCATCTGGGGGGTCAGGGTACTGCTGCCAAAATACTATGGGATAGGGTTCCGCCGGAAGTTGAACCCTTTTCTCCCGATAATTTGCTGATATTCAGTGCTGGTCTTTTATGTGGTACACCGGTTACCGGTGCCGCTCGGACGGCTGTTAACAGCATTAGCCCTCAGACGAATTTATTTTCACATTCAACGATGGGAGGATTCCTTGGTCCGGAACTCAAATATGCCGGCTATGATCAACTGGTCCTTCGTGGTAAAGCCCCCGACTTGGTCTATCTGTGGATAAAGAATGACAAAGTAGAGATACGTGATGCCAGCCACTTAAAGGGGAAAGGCACCCGGGAGACTGCATCGCTTATTCAACAGGAGTTAAAGGACAGTAAAATCCAGGTAGCCTCTATCGGCCTGGCTGGTGAAAACAGGGTCTACATGGCTTCTATTGACCATAACCACTCCAGCGCCGCTCGAATGGTAGGGGTGACAATGGGAGATAAAAGGGTAAAAGCTATAGCAGTCCGCGGAACAAAAGACCTTAATATTGCCAGGCCGTCTGAACTCTTTGATTTGTGTTTCCGCATGAGAAAGGAAATATTCGAGAGTCCCCAAAAGAAAGACGCTGGTATGGGTGACTGGATGGCAGTCGATGAGGATGACAGTTTCCACCATAACAATTTCGCCTGGGGCAACGCGCGTGTGCGAAGAAAGGATTTCTGGAATCCAGAACTCCAGCAGAGATGGACCCAGTTGAAATACGGGCATATGGACCGGCAAACAAGTTGCTACAACTGCTCGAAAAAATGTCGTAATGTAATTTCTTGGCCAGGGAGACAAAGATTTGCTTATAAATGCTATGCTAAAGACACCTATCATATGGCAGCCTTCCAGGAGTTGGACTTCTCTTATGAGATACTCCCCGTTGCTCAGGAGTTAGGGCTGGACTCATACTCAACTCCGCAAGCTATCTCCTTTGCCCTCGAGCTTTTAGAAGCCGGTATCTTAACCGATAAGGACTTCCCCGGAATGCCGGCCGATATCAAGGGAAGGTTTTACTACCTGATTGACAAAATCGCTCACCGGGAGGGCATCGGTGATGTC
>CAYOHA010000338.1:0-2822 GCA_964403625.1 uncultured Dehalococcoidales bacterium
GCATTCTCCTGCTGATCTGTGGAGCCATTGAGTATACCAGTGTCTGGGTCGTCAAATATTTTATCAACGGGAGAATTTCTTTTCCCGATATGCCACCTTACCTGGAGACTTGGCTAATCCAGCTTATTAACAACCTGCTGAATCCTTTAGCACTGTTCAGTCTTGGTATTCTAATCTGTGGAGTTGTGCTAATCATTGTCTCTTTTATCTATCAACGAAGGCAGGAACAGTGAATGCCAACCGAAGTTGACTAATCATTAGCTTTTATATCATCCATTGTATTACTCCCTCGTACCACCAGTTTGAGTCTTTCCTGTCCAACCACAATTACTTCCTCTCCGGGCTTCAACTCATCCGAATCTGATTTTGCTGCCCAAGTTTCTCCCTTAATCCTGACCAGACCTTCGGGAGCCAAGGGACTGACTACTTTGCCTTTTGTGCCAATCATATTTGGCCATCCAAGCACCTGCTCTTTCCTTAAAGCACGGGTACCCATCTGATATGTATAGACAGAATATGCAGTCCAGGCGATCATTACAAGGATAAGACCCCATAAAGGAATATTAACGCCTATGTGAGGTAGCCCCCATAGGACAATTACTAATATGGCAGCTTCTTCCAGTAGAGTGCTGACAATACCAAATATAAGTCTTGTTTTCATCTGTCCTTATTATAACAGGACAACTTTGTTGCGGATACGTTGGATTGAATGCTATAATTTTTTCACTGTATTCCTGCCGGATCATCACGGAGGTAAAAAGTGAAGCTAAGTCGTGAAGAAGTTATGCATATTGCCCTCCTTGCCAGATTGGGCTTGACCGAAGAGGAGGTAGATAGGCTAAGTGAGCAGCTTTCTAATATACTAGAAAATTTTGAAATATTACAACAGGTAGATACCACCGATGTTCCTCCCACCGCTCAATCAATTGCTCTTAAGAATGTGGTCAGTGATGACTCTGTAACCTCATCTCTACCATCAAGCGAGGTCCTGGCAAACGCTCCACAAAAGGAGGGAAATTTTCTCAAGGTGAAAGCAGTACTTGAAGAATAAGTCTCACAGATCTTTTGTGTGGGAGAGTAGATTCAAAGGTTAAAAAAAATATTCTCATTCCGCATGAGGCTCACAATTCTAAAAGTTGCATTTTACCGTCATAAATGGTACAACTAATGTTTAGTAACATAGTCTAAAACCTTTAAGTTAGTCCAGCGAGGCTAGCAAGGGTGATATAAATGAAGTTGAGTGGCAGAACCTCTTGCTAGCCAATGCAAGAGGTTTTTTTATGAGTAAAAAAATTGTAATAACATCAGATGATATCAAACGGAGCCTGACTCGCATTGCCCATGAAATCATTGAACGCAACAAGAACATTGAACATCTGGTGCTGGTTGGTATGCGTACTCGTGGTGTACCCTTAGCCAATCGGCTGGCAGCTAACCTCGAAGTCCCAGAAGGTTTTAAAATCCCTGTCGGTGCCCTGGACATTAGTCTCTACCGTGATGACTTATCTTCGCTGGATAAACAGCCTGTTGTCCAGCACACTGATATTCCTGTTAGTATCGACGGCAAGTCCGTGGTGCTGGTTGATGATGTTCTATATACCGGGCGTAGTATCCGAGCAGCTATGGATGCCCTTATTGACCTTGGCCGCCCTAGATCAATTCAACTGGCAGTACTGGTCGACCGCGGTCACCGCGAGTTACCTATCAGGGCAGACTACGTAGGGAAAAATATCCCGACCTCTAGGGATGAGGAAATTCAGGTCCAACTGGTGGAGACCGATGGCATAGATGCCGTGGTCATTGTCAGGTACAGACAAGATAACAACCTTAAAAAGAGAATCGAGTACAGGCTGGTTTGAAAGGAGCTACCATGACTCTAGCCGGTAGAAGCTTAGTGACTATAGACGACCTGTCCAATGGTGAGATTGAGGCAGTATTTACCCTGACTGACGAAATGTCAGAGTCAATAGACAAACAGACAGATGTATGCCAGGGGAAGATTATGGCTAGCCTCTTTTTTGAACCCAGCACCCGAACGCGGCTTTCATTTGAAGCAGCAATGCAACGGCTTGGCGGCAGTGTTATTAGTGTGGCTGACGCGAAGGCGACATCCCTAGCTAAGGGTGAAAGTATCGCCGATATGGCAAGGATAGTGGGGAGTTATGCTGATATCATCGTTATCAGACATCCTTGGGAAGGAGCTGCTAAAGTAATGGCTGATTATGCAGGTGTACCGGTAATAAACGCCGGCGATGGCGGGCATCAGCACCCAACACAGACACTTTGCGACCTTTATACAATCAAGAAGGAGAGACAGACAATCAGAGGGTTGAAGATTGCTCTTTGGGGGGACTTGAAGTATGGGCGGACAATACATTCCCTGATTTTTGCTCTGGCTAAGTTTGGCGCCAATATTCTATTTTGTCCCAGCCCTGGCCTAGAGGTACCTCCGAATGTAGTCAGAAAACTAGTTACAGAGTATGGTGGAGAGTTGGAAAGTCAAGGACGACTGAACAGAAAGGATAAATCTTTTCCGCTGGATGCAATATACATAACACCAAGTAGCCCACATCAACTGGCGATGATGCCTGATATTAATATTGCGGTTGAACTAAAGAAGGGCGTCGATGCCCTTTATGTAACCAGACCTCAGAAAGAGAGGTTTTCGAATGAGGAGGGGCAGGCAGTAAATGAAGAATTGCCGGTAGTAGACAAGAGGCTTCTTAAAGGGAAGGAGTTCAAGCGTGCTCTTGTTATGCACCCACTACCCCGTGTTGATGAGTTAGCCTATGAATTAGATGCTGACCCAAGGAGTAGGTATT
>CAYOHA010000339.1:0-1589 GCA_964403625.1 uncultured Dehalococcoidales bacterium
ACAACTTGAGGGAATAGGCTTGCTTGCGATGTCTTACACGATGGCAGGACAGGTTGTCCCTGACTATGTATTCACCTATTGGCTAACGATCCGAGAAGAGTGGCAAGCAGTTCATGAACTCTTCGAGTCTGGCATAGCTGTCAAACAAACCCCTCAGGACGGTGAGACCGCTACTCCAGTGTCCAAACTGGTTGCAGACGAAGCTGAACTCGACGCCACACCACAAAGTATAGAAGAAGCACGCCAGGTTCTGTACCAGCTGGCAGGACAGCGAGAGGGACTATCGATGTTGATGGTTTTTTATTGGATAAAAGGCCAGACTATCCCTGATTATATATTTACCTACTTAATAGCTATCCAGGAAAAATGGCAAACAATTATCGAGCGCTATGGATTAGATATAATAGAGCTCATACCTTGAACGAGAAGTGTCATCGCTAGGAAAAACGGGAATTCACAAAGGTCCAAGTTATAGCTAGAGAAGCCTCCCGAAAGGGGAGGCTTTTTCTTTTACCTTTTTTAGTCCCTAGCTAGAGGGGCGGTGATCAATATGCTAGTTCTTCAGATTGCACTTTTCGTCAGGTAGTTTGATAAAGAGAACATGATCGACGTAGGAATCATTTCCTTGGTGAAAGTTCGTGCTGATTTTCACAAGGTAGCTTTCTTTCGTGTATAATAAACATAGCAAGGAAAAGGACAAATAAATTCGATGTGCCGTCTTTGGAACTATACTCATCTTCACCGTTTTCGAGCGGTGTTACTTATGTAATTGAGGCTTGTTAGGTCAGGCGAAAACTTAACCTTATTCATTAAAGACTGGTAGTAAAGTCGCAGTTTATATATCGCAGTCAATCTACATACCTACCTAAGGTAGCCCCCTCCTAATCCGAACTTCCCGAGATAAGCTCTCGTATAGTGATAAGTACCATGAATTTTTATGGTGATAATATGTACTGGAGAGTATTAAAGATAAAAGAAGGTAAAGAAGCCGATAATATATGAATTATCGTAATGATATCAGAAATATTGCCATTATTGCCCATGTTGACCATGGTAAGACTACTCTGTTAGATGCCCTGCTCAAGCAGAGTAATGTCTTCCGGGATAATCAGAATATGGGCGAGTTGATAATGGACAGTAATGCCCTTGAACGGGAAAAAGGCATCACAATTATGGCCAAGAACACAGCCATATTATATAAGGGGTATAAAATCAATATTATCGATACACCAGGTCATGCAGATTTCAGCGGGGAAGTAGAACGTGTCATAAATATGGCTGACGGCTGCCTGCTTCTGGTTGATTCCGTAGAAGGTCCAATGCCCCAGACTAAGTTCGTGCTCCGCGAAGCTTTTAAGAAGGGGTTAAAACCGATTGTGGTTATCAACAAAATAGACAGAGCAAACGCGCGTGTAGCCGAGGTACTGAAACTCACACAAGACCTGTTTCTGGAGGTAGCTACTGATACTGACCAGCTTGACTTCCCGGTTCTCTACGCGAGTGGTAGAGATGGTATTGTAGTCACCGAGTACGGTATGCAGGGCAAGGACGTCAGTCCACTCCTTGAAACTATCCTCGAAAAAGTACCG
>CAYOHA010000339.1:1599-2811 GCA_964403625.1 uncultured Dehalococcoidales bacterium
CCGCCGCCACAGGTTGAAAATGGGCTATTTCAAATGCTGGTTTCTAATCTGGATTACAATAGCCACATGGGGAAAATAGCCATCGGTAGAATCTGGAGAGGTAAAATTGCCCCCCATGACTCTGTCATCTGTATAAGCACTGACGCAAGTCAGAAGCATTATGAAATCAGTGGAGTATTTACCTACCTCGGACTCAACCGCCTGGAGGTAGCGGAGGCTCAGGCAGGTGATATCATTGCTGTGACCGGTATTAAAGAAGTCAGTATTGGCGATACGCTTGCCAGTCCTGATATGCCCGAAACCCTGCCACGCATCGAAGTCGGCGAACCAACAGTAGAGATGACTTTTGGTGTGAACACCTCCCCGTTTGCCGGTCGCGAAGGGCGTTTCAGCACCGCGCGCCAGCTACGGGAGCGACTCTATAAAGAATTGGAGACTAATCTTAGCCTCAGGGTACAAAGTACCGAAAGTCCGGACACCTTCTTGGTAAAAGGGAGAGGGGAATTGCATCTGGCGATTCTCATAGAGACCATACGACGGGAGGGTTACGAATTTGAAGTTTCCAAGCCGGAAGCCATCACCAAAATAGTTGACGGTAAACTGATGGAGCCGGTAGAGACTCTTACTATTGATACGAAAGAGGAGTACATTGGGATTCTTACTGAGATGCTGAGCAAGCGGCAAGCTGAGCTCAGTGACATGCGCAACGATGGCAGGGGTAACATACGAATGGAATTCCATATCCCTACCAAGGGGCTCATCGGTTTCCGGAGCGCTTTTCTGACTGCTACCCGCGGTGAAGGTGTCATGAACACCATTATTCTCGGTTACGAACCCTGGCGGCGGGAAATAACCTTAACCCGTAGTGGTGTTCTCGTAGCATCGGAACAAGGTATTACTGTTACCTATGGCCTGAATAATGCCCAGGGACGAGGACTCACCTTCATTGTCCCTGGTACACTAGTCTATGAAGGTATGATAGTGGGGCTGAATACACGTCCACAGGATATAGCTGTCAACGTATGCAAGGAAAAGAAGAAGACCAATATACGCTCGTCTACGTCTGACATTGCTATAAAGCTGACTCCTGCCGTACAACTGAGTTTGGAGCAAGCTATAGATTTTATCAATAAAGATGAACTGGTTGAGGTGACTCCTGAGAATATCAGATTACGAAAGAAGTTACTCACTCAGGCACAACGGTTGAGAGAA
>CAYOHA010000340.1:0-2798 GCA_964403625.1 uncultured Dehalococcoidales bacterium
TATCAAGTCCCCTGGTCCAGTCTTCTCTGGCTAGGGTAGTTCCCATCCAGGGGTGGCCTCGTTGCCTGATATTCCTGAGTGGGTCTCTGGCTGCCTCGGACATAGAGATCATCACCAGGTTCCGTCTTAAGTCAACAATTGCATTGGTATGCTCCAGCTCTACCGGGCAGACTTCCTGGCAGGCACGGCAGGTGGTGCAAGCCCAGATTTCATCCTCAGTTATTGTCCCGCCGGACGGTTCTCCATCAGCAGGTGCAGAATAGCGTTCTGCCTTGCCCTGAAGGAGTCCGGGGCCTACCTGCGGTAGATACTTTTTGATGTTAAAGACTAGCTCCTTAGGGGATAGAGGTTTACCACTCAGGTTAGCCGGGCAGGAGACAGTACACGACCGGCAATCTATACACTGGGAGAAGTCCTTAAATTGACTTTGCAATAAGCTGGTCCTGTTGTTATCAAGCAGTATCAGATGTAGTTCTCTCTTCTTATCGCCAGCGAGAGATGGTATGTCATCTACATTTAACATATTATCAGGTTTTTGCTGGAGACCTAGTAATATATTCTCCATACCGAATATACCCATGCATTTGGTCTGGAAAGCGGCATCTTCTCTATTTTTTACTATCTTCTCCAGGCCGATGACCATGATAACTTTTTTGGCTTGCCTTAAATCGTTATATATATTGTGGAAATGCTGGAGGAAAAATACTGTGTTGTCCCCGGCGGATATGGCATTTACTCCCAGTACCGCTAGATATTTCTTGGTTTCGGAGGTATCAGGAGAATCAATGCCATCCATTCTTATTGAGATATCGAAGGTACCCGTAAGGTTTTTGTCAATCAAATGAGGAAGCTCAAAGTATTTTCGTCTTTCTTTTTCCTCTAAATCATATTCATTAAGATAGGATTCGATAACAGTAAAACCACTGGCGATTAGTCCTGGTTTAATTTCCTGGGTGATAGCACGCGAGTTATTGATGGATACTGTTCTGATTCCGTCAGAAATGTCGGTGATATATTTTATAGCTTCAGTACTATCCGATGCCGATTTTATAGTAATCTGAGGGTATTTTTGAGATATATTGGCTTTAAGCTCCTCAACGAGGGAGTTAAGATTATCGCGGGTATACTGGCGGATTTCTTTTAGTTTCTTTTTAATGTCATCGACGCTGGGTGATTCTGGAATTTGGGCTTTCTTTTGTCCTCCCTCAAATAATTTCCTGGCTGATACTTCTCTTTTTTCTATGAGCTCTGGCTCAAATATCCAGATGGGTATATTCTTGTTCATATTCTCCAACTCACTATTGAGATTAGCCTTTGGCTTATCCTCCAGAAATTATCATTACCAAATGAATTTCGTCTCCATCCTTTACCGGCTTGGCTAGTTCTTCCGGATAGGTACTCTCCATATTAAGGTAGATATCAAAGGTTTTACTCAATTTACCTTTCTTATCAAACACCCACTCTCTGAGTCCAGGATAGCGGGTGACCAGTTGATCAAGACACTGCCCTACGGTATTTCCCTTGACTTCAACCACGTGCTGGTTGTCTGTAAGGTGTGTTAATAAGGGATGGACATTAATTTTTACACTCACCGGTCTCATCACCCCGTAATATTACCAAAATACCCGAAGTCTAGCTTTGATCAATCACAAACCCATTATATTATAAGTATAGCCTCTAATCACCTCAAACTTTAAAATTAGAGTGATAGTTTGAGTGATTAGATGGCCATCTGGAATTACGTCAGATAGATTCTACTTCCTATGAAGAAAGCAACTCTACCGCTGGCACACAATTACCTGGGTGGCCACTGTTTAGCGCAGGTTCTATGCTAGACAGTGGCAATAGCGGCGGCAACCTTTTGCAATATCCCGGTAAATTTGTCTGCCATCGCTACCTGCTTCTTGATGGCTTGCTGATTAGCGTCGATGTATTCGATGGCATGTACGTCACAGAACTGAGCGCAGCGCGGGTCGCCATCACAGAAGTCGCACTTTATCACTTTATCAGCCAGAACATCAAACGTCATAGCCCCGAAGGGGCAGATAGCAACACACATCCGGCAGCCGATACACATATCGTAATCGACCGATACCCTATTTAGTTCTTCGTCGCGGGATATAGCCTTTACCGGGCATATCGACATGCACGGAGCTGACTCACATTGCTGGCAGCTTATAGGGACATATCGTCCTTCATCTTCCCACTTGATTATTTTAATGCGGGCTCGTGCAGGGTTGCTTACTCCTTCATGTTGTACCGAACAAACCTGCTCGCATATCCTGCAGCCGGTGCATTTTTCGTAATCTATCACCAGAACTTTCCCCATTAAATAGTCCTCCTTCAGGTTATGTTGCCGATTCTAAAGCATATGAGATGGTTCTTTATCTATGCCCAGCCTCTTCAGGGTTTCCGGTGTGGGAACACCGTTCTCATCCCACCCGTGATGTGCATAGTATTCATCTATCATCTTGGTAAACTTTTTTCTATCTATAGTCTTACCGCGAGCCGCGGGTATACCTCGTGTCGTCGGCTCATCATAATACCGGTCAGATAACCAGTCATCCTTCCTGGTCAGCCCTTCCCTGATATTGAACAGCCTTTCAATAATATAAGCTCTATCAGCGGCATTCCAGATATCTAGAGGTGACATCTCCAGTCCGGTATTGACATAGATTAATCTGGACCACTCATCGAAATTGGGGAGGTTAGGTCCGAGGAACAGGGTATGGTATTTGCAGATACCGAGGCAATCTACTGCCATAAAGCAGGTCTCTTGCCACCTCACCATCCATGGT
>CAYOHA010000341.1:0-2795 GCA_964403625.1 uncultured Dehalococcoidales bacterium
ATTGACTACTGTGGCTTTTACCTTAAACATAAAACCTCCTTTGCCAAAATGACAATAAAATTAATTTGTCCTAGTAGCATGTATAAATCTGCAAATCCGTAGTAATTCTGGTTATTGGTATTCAATATACAAGAGATTCCAGCATTGATGCATTTTTAACTTACCAGTACCTTT
Organism: uncultured Dehalococcoidales bacterium; assembly: GCA_964403625.1. GTDB lineage: Bacteria > Chloroflexota > Dehalococcoidia > Dehalococcoidales > UBA2162 > CAYOHA01. Next base: position 175 of record CAYOHA010000341.1, read on the forward strand.
ATATTTTACGTGCTACCTCTGACCCTCCACGTATTGCCGCAAAGATGCTTCGCTTTCCGGCACAATCACCTATCGGATAGACCTCGGACAACACTCCGCTTAGTTCCCGGGCAATCTTGTTTTCATTTTCAGAACCTGTTGCCAGGACTACGGTATCGGCGTTAAGGAAGGCGAATACGTTATCTTGAGCCTTGGCATCACCGCTATTCCACCAGATATTTACTCCTTTCTCCGTGATACTGTCAGGTGTTGTGAAGGGATATAGTTTTACGCCGTATTTTATCAGGCTGTCAAAGAGGGCAGGTTTCAGGTTACGGCTAAGTCCCCGGGCAATCTGGCTCCTAGTGACGACCGAGACCTTCTTGCCTTTCTTGGTCAGAAAAATAGCCGTCCCCAGTCCGACGATACGCCCGCCTATAACCACTACTTCCTGGCCCACATCAACCTTACCCATCAATACATCGATTGCCTGGACAACATTCCCACCACCGGCACCGGGAATTTCCAGTGTTGCCGGTACAGATCCTGTCGCCACGACAACCGCATCTGGTCTTTCTTCCTGTACCATCTGTACATTAACCTCTTGATTAAGAAAGACTTTTACTCCAGCCCTGTCCAGTCCCTTTGATAAATAGTTGATAAGGCTGTTCTCTTCCGGCAGATGGGCAGCTACCGCCTTCCACTGACCACCGAGACTATCGCTCTTCTCATATAGAGATGTATCATGACCTCGTTCGGCAAGTGTCCGGGCGGCTTCCATACCAGCAGGACCACCGCCAATAACCATAACCTTCCTCTTCGTTTTAGCCGGTTCTATCCTGTATTCCATTTCTCTGCCCAGCGCCATATTGACCGTGCAGTTTGCGTAACCACCCAAAGTGCCGCCTGCCTGGCAATGACCGCAATAGATACAAGGTTTTATTTCGTCCAGTCTCCCTTCCCTGGCCTTATTAGCCAACTCAGGGTCTGCCATTAGAGGTCGGCCCATCTGGATGAAATCTGCCAGTCCTTCCTGTAAAATACGCTCTCCGAGAATGGGATTGATTTTACCAACTACCATTACTGTTGCCTTTGTTGCTTTCTTTATCGCTGCTGCCGAAGGTACCAGAAGGCTGGATGGCTGGTACATGGTGACGAATTGCCAGTGACTGCTTTCGGACGGTCCGGACGAGATATCAAGTATGTCCGTTCCGGCGTCGACAAACATTCGGGCTTGCTCTATAGCCTCATTCAGTGTAATACCACCTTCAAGATGGTCATCGCCGTTCATTCTGAATAGAATCGGGAAATCAGGTCCGACTACCTTCCTTACCCTTCTTATAATCTCGCAAGCAAATCTTGCCCTGTTCTCTATACTACCTCCATACCTGTCTGTTCTCCTGTTCTCCCGCGGTGAGAGGAACTGGTGTATCAAATAGGCATGGCAGCCCTGTATTCGGACAAGGTCAAAACCGGCTGCTACTCCCCGCTCTGCCGCCTGTCCGAAAGCCTCTACTAAATCCGCAATTTCATCTTCCGTTAGTGTATGTGTCTCAAATCCGGTGACCGGGTCCTTCTTCCCTGTTGAGGTGACTACCCTGTTCCACTCCGGATGGTCAACAAAAGGTCTCATCTGTACCATACGGGCAAGAGCGGCTCCCTGGTGGCTTAATGAAAAAGATGCCTTGGTCCCATGAGTGTGGATAGCCTGAGTCCAGCGTTTGACGCTTTCAACATGTGCATCATCAGTTATGGTCAAGACTCCCGGTGAAAATGCTGTAACACTATCATAGGGTGGACCAAGCGATGAGGTTGTAGCTTGAATAAGTCCGACGCCTCCCTTTGCCCTGGCTTCGTGGAATGCTATCAGCCGGTCAGTCATAAAGCCATCTTTAGTACCGAAGGCGAAACCGTGACCAAGTGGTGCCATAACAATCCTGTTTTTAATTTCCAGCTTACCAATCTTGCCCGGCTCAAACAGTTTAACCAGCTTTTCCATATGTCATCTCTCCTTTTCAGTCTAATCTGCAATTGATATTAGATAATTAAAGCTAATTCTTACTACCAAGTAGAACAACTACAATTAATCTCATTGGGGATGAAACGGTCATTGGTCAACGCTCTGATCCTGCATCCCATGGAATCCATTAACACCCGCTTTGTTTTGTATTACCTCTCTCGAGAGCATAGTTATAACTAGATTAATAATCTGCCCGAGGCTAATCGGTAACTAACAATGCCTCGGGCAGATTAAACTCTATCCTTCAGGATTGAATTACTTTTTGGCTGCTTTTTCCCCTCCAAAGCTTCTTATATACCCATTTGACAGTCGCTAATGTATAAGGATTAATATCCCATGGACTTCTTCAACGCCTCATCATACCAATAGTTAGCGACAAAAGATAACCCGTTAAGATGACCATCATTGGTTTCACCGTGGAAATTCTGCAGCCATGGCCACCACATCCAGTATTGTGATGTCACCGGCAGCCATACTCCCCAGGCATTCTCGAGAATGTGCGGGACTACAGACTTGACCGCTTGCCTGACCTTTGTGTCATCCTTTCCAATCCACTTCATCACCTCGTTATAGGCTGCCCTGGACTCGTCACTTCCCCAGAAAGATGGGTTGCTCATACTCT
>CAYOHA010000342.1:0-2780 GCA_964403625.1 uncultured Dehalococcoidales bacterium
GACTTGCTGATCTGAACGTTTGCTAAGCGAGTGCGTATCCGGATTATATAAATACTCTCCTGTTGGTGTAGTTACGTAGATATTGCGGGATGACCCGGTGACAGGAGCTATTCCGGCAGCCCATAAAATATTGGCTATTTGCTGGTTATTAGCAGTACCGAAAAGACTATGGTCCGAATATCGGCTGTTCAGGCATATCTCTACTGAGTTATCAGTCAATATCGGTTTCGGAAGCGTTTCTTCAGAAGTAGATGGCTGTTCACCCGGCGTCGATGTATCTGGTGGCTCCTGAGATGTGGGTTGGGCATTACAGGCACCAAACACTGTTGTGATGGCAACCAGAGCAAATACGAAAGTTTTGATCTTCATTTATACCTCGCTATCGATAACAACAAAATTGAGTATAGCCTGATGATACCTTATCAGACAATGGTATCAGAAAATTCATCTTCTTGTTTATTACCTGACAAGATGTACTTAATTTCACGTCTGATAACTAAGCATAAAATCATTACGCACGTATAATTTTCAAAGGCGTAAATCAAGTCGTGGTTTCATTAAACGTTGTGGGACATTGGTTTCCTTCATAAATTCGACCAGTTTCATATGAAGGTCTCTAGCTATATCAGTATTTTGACTGATTACATTCTGCAACTGCTCAGGGTCTGATTTCAGGTTATATAGTTCGGATCCACCCGGTTCGCAATCGTAGAGTAGCGACCATTCATCAGTAGTAATTGTCGCCATAGAAGGCACCACACATCCCCGTAAAAGATGATCAACGAGCTGGTCGGTATCACCGGCGTTGATGAACGGGCAACCGGTGATAGTATGCTCTCGTCCCGGTACTGAAGTGTTCTTTACTGCCGTAAGTATTGACTTACCTTCGACATATGATGGTATTTCAAGCCCGAACATATCCAGGACCGTGGGCATTAAATCAACTGCTGATGTCAAGCCGTTATAAGTACCCGGAGTTGCACCTGGCATATAGATAATCAGAGGAATAGCAGCTGTCTCTTCATATAATGGAGACCTTGCCCAGGCGCCGGCAGAGCGTTTTCTCAATTCAAAAGGAGTACCTTCCGGCTCGGGCGTTATTTTTTCATCCCTGGCGAAAAGCATCTTCCCGAAAATACCATGCTCTCCAAAGTAGAAACCGTGGTCGGTTGTGAATATGATAGCAGTGTCTTCCATAAGCCCCATATACTCTACCTGTCTGAGAAGATTGCCTATCCAGGCATCCACCATGCTTATTTCACCGCAGTATGCTGCATGAGCTTTCTTCAGTTTTTCTTCGGTGAAACCGGGCATTTTCTCCCAGTACTGGTAGAAGGGCATAATTTCCTCGCCATCATAACCCGGCCAGTAAGGTTCGGTATAGTAGTGAGGTGCGTTCCACGGTTCATGGGGATCCCACGTATCGATATAAAGGAAGAAGTCCTCTTTTCCTTTGTAGTTAAGCGTCAGCCACTCCATCGCCTTGCTGAATGTCTTGGCGGCAAAACAGTCTAGATCGAGGGGGTGTTGAGGACGCCTTTCAAGCAGTTTTCTATAAATGCTGTGCGCAGGACCATAACCGCCCTTAGCTACAAAATAGTGGTCGGGAATTTCATTAAAGGTTACGAAACCCTTATCGTAGTTCATCCCGTCACGAATAAAGAAAGGAGTATCGACACATGCAGCAGTATTGATATCCGCTTCCTTTAGTGTTTCGGCAAGTAGAACGTTTCCTGCCGGAATAGGAGTCCATTGCATGAAAGACAGCGTCCATCGGCCAGTCATAAAATCTGCTCTTGCTGGCATGGTAGGAAAAGAAGCAGCGTAATGACGGTTAAAACGTATAGATTTCGCCGCTAGGGCATCTATATTAGGAGTCCGTATTTTCTTATTCCCATAGGCACCCACATCTTTACGTCTAACGGTATCTGATACTATCCAGATTACATTCATATTTCACCTCCTTGAAGCTACAAGAGCTTTCAGTAATTATAGCACGTTGCATGAGTGTTCTGAACAAACGTTTTGGAGAATGTTTAACAATCTCTCCCCAGGCAAAAAAGGGGAGGGGTTGCTAAACAATCTCGGATGTGATGTTATATAATATCCCTGCGTTATAAGTGTCAACACTAATATACTATAAGGGTATATGATGGTCGCATTATCGTGAATAGATTGGTGAAAAGGGGGGAATGTCTTATGAAAAGGGTAAAAAATAGCGTTGGAATCTGGACTTTCGGAGCGAATGCAACACGTTTCATGCCGGCAGGGTATCATCCGGAAGCAATGAATGAAGATATGCCTGCCAAGATCCGCAGGGTTGTTGATGGTCTGGGAGAACTTGTCGATGGCTATGAGTTCCACTATCCGGGTGAGGTTAATGAAGATAATGTTAGCCAGGTTAAAGAAGCCCTCGGGTCAGCAGACCTCTACTGCATTGCCCTGGGCCTTTTCAATAACCCGAAGTATGCTCTCGGTTCGTTTATCAATCCTGATAAGAGGCTGAGAAAGGAAGCCATAGCAACAACCAGGAGAGGCGTCGAGCTTGCCGCGGCTACCGGCTCCAAGTTTATTATCTGGCCGGGTGGGGAAGGTTATAACTATCCATTTCAGATTCCCTACGTGGAGGTATGGAACTATTTCATCGGGGCGATTGCGGAGGCAGTTGACCTGGCAAACCAGCTTGGTGTGATGATGTTGCTGGAACATAAGAACTCGGAACCGGCGATGCGGATATTGATGCGTGATATAGGTATGACCATGTATGTCATTAACAAGGT
>CAYOHA010000343.1:0-2768 GCA_964403625.1 uncultured Dehalococcoidales bacterium
TGAACCAGATACGGGCAATGGAATCAATGGCGTCGGCCAAAACGGCAACACTGAGTTCCTCGAAGGATAAGCCTAAAGCTTTCCAATTTTCCAGTGTGACATTGGTAGGGCTATACTGCTCGGGCAGGAAACAATAAGAAAGTAGATAAGAATGCTGGCAGATAGCGTTCATGAAGTCCCAGACGTTCTTGTTTCCAGTTCCAAATGACTCAGTGAATTTTCTCTTAGACAGTTCATCCTCAACCTTTTTCAGATATGATGATTTATATTCTTGGTCTCTATTAAGGTTCCTTATCGGGTACCCATGTGGGTCATAGAAGAATCGCTCATTTTTTTTATCACTCTTGTCGGTTTCATAGTATTTTCCGATCTCTTTATCCCATTCTCCTTCCATTGCCCCGTGTATGTTTTTTCCCTCAGAAAACTGCCTGCCATCACAATGTAAAGGCACGTGCGCATCAGCAACATAGTGACTTAACATGAAAAGCCATAGTGCTACTTGGTTATCCGTGGGAGATACCGGTGACCCTTTCTCTTCGCTCTCCTGCACCTTGAGATGGTCAATAACGGACTCTGCGAAAGATTCACAGCGGTCGGGCAGGTTGTCCTTTTCATCAACTATCTTGAAACCCTTATTCCTTACCGGAGAGGTTTCACCATGCTTATAGCTCAGGTATGTCTCCGGAATCTGCTTGAGTTCCTTTGTAATCTCATTAGAGGGTTCATGTTTAAGAACATGGCTATTTATATTATCCTTTATCAACGAGTCAGGATACCAGGCTCCCCGTATGACACCATCTTTGTTACTCTTGAACCACTTTATGAGGTTATTGGCATATTCATGGTCATCAGGAGAAAGTACGGCATCCTCCAATCTCTTTATCGCCATGAAGGCTAACCAGGCATGAGTAAATTTTTTCATTTGTGAAATCTCCTTTATTAGTTATCTAGACCTTAAATAAAAAGGCGCTAGACAAAACCGTATTATTTAGCGATGTTAATTACCTTGTTTCACCTTCATCTTTGTTAGCTTCCATTTTATGCAATATCTATAGTGCCCCAGATACATACAGGTTCAATATAGGCTCGTTTTGGGGTTGTGTCAATGCGGAATATCAAACGTAAATATGTAGATTCATAGAGAGAAAGATGATAAGCAGGATAGCATTACGCCCAATTGTTCAAGTTTCCCCTCTACCTGAGCGATCTACGGCGCCCGACCTTTAACACAAGCAAAGCACCGACTATATAACTGATGAGACAAACTAGAAGCATAACCTGGTAACCCAATCCCGAGCCGATTCTATTAAAAATATCAATCACCGGACCGATTAGGCGAGCTATAGCCGAACCGCCAGCCATTGCTAGATTGGTCACCCCTAGGTATCTTGCCTCCTCACCTTTCTCCGCCAGGTCTGTGGCCAAAGCCCAGCTACTACTGAGTAAAGCTCCGTTAGCCATACCAAGAAGAGCGCCTGAACACATTATCAATATATAGTTTCCGGAAAAGAACAATATTATAATACCCACGGCACCAAGAATGCCGGAAGATATTAATATCGGCTTGCGTCCTATCCGGTCTGACAGTCGTCCTGCTGGATATGATGTCACCAGCAGACAAATACCGACCACTACCATAAGATCACCTGCCATCGCTGCTGGGTTGACTATGCCAACAACATCCATTAGATAATATAAGACGAATATCTGTAATACTACTCCAGGTATACCTAGAAGCGCTCGAGAGACCAAGAACCAACCGAAATCATGATGCACTTTGAAATCAATCTTGAAGCTTTGAAACAGGGTCGACAGAGAATACCTAGAAGTACGAGTTCCGGGCAGTTGCTTAACAGTCAGGATGGTTATAATCATAGCGGTTAGAAGAACGATAATCAGCGCCCCTAGAGCTAACCATATCCAAAAGCTTCCCTCCCCTCCCGAATAACGTCCCATACAGTATGCCGTCAGGCGTACCAAAGTAACTCCGCCTAGCAATTCAAGAAGGCTTTTCACCCCCGAAGCCAGTCCTCTCTTGTTCTGAGGAACAAGCTCCGGAATGAATGCCTGGTAAGAAGCCTGGGCTATATTACAGCTAATCTGGAGTATACAATAGATAATAAAAATGAATACATAACTAGTGGCCAGCTCTATTCCAGGTAGAAATATCAGTGCAAGCACAGTACCAAGAAGGATATAAGGTCGCCGCCGCCCCCAGATTGAGCTGGTGCGGTCGCTAAAGGCACCGGCACTCGGCTGGACAATCATGGCTAGGAGCAAGCCGATGAAGGTAATCAGTCCTAAGTAAGTGTTTTTCTGTGATTCATCAACATACTCAAGAAGTTTGATAGGTAAGATAATGCTATGCAGGCTACTCCACAGAGCGGCAAGAGCAAAGCCCAGAACAGTAATCTTGAGATAGTCAAAAAGACCAAACACCTTTGTGCTACGATTATTGACGTCAGCTTGCTGGCTCATTCTCATTCAATTAAGATTATCAACCCGGGGCACAAACAAAACCTGTGTAATCGATTCCTGGTTGTCCAATATTAACACAGGGCAGGTTACCGGTGCTAATACCGTCCAGGGAAAAGCACAGCAGTGTATTCATCATTTTGATTCTCTATTTGACCCATTCATTAGCCATTATAATACTTCCGGCAGATACCCCAGCGAACACTTTTCCTTTTCTGGAGAGCTCCTTAAAAAAATCAACCTTGTGCTTTTCTTCCAATATTCTCATTCCAGCTTCCATATCGCCACCGCTG
>CAYOHA010000344.1:0-2724 GCA_964403625.1 uncultured Dehalococcoidales bacterium
CTATTGTGCCGGCTACCGGATCCTTTAGTACCGGCCAGAAGTAGGCTAGATAAGGAGGTATAGTGTAGGCCGAAATAGCCACAGTTGCTATATAGCTCAACATCAATACCCAGCCAGAAATAAATCCAACTAAGTTATTGAACCCGAGTCTTGCATAGCTGGCTGAGCCACCACCCTCGGGTATCATTGCTGAACCCTCAGCATAAGTAAGGGCATTGAAGACGTAGATGACTCCGGCAATAGCCAGAACAATAGGCGTAGCGCCCAGTGCCACCAGAGCAACAACACCTAGGCCATAATAAATAGAGGAGCCTACGTCTCCATAGCCAATACTGAAGAGAGCTGGTACTCCCAGTACTCGCTTCAGACGGAAGCGCTTGATGCGCCTGGGATGATAAATAGTATCACCCGGTTTGGGTTGCCGATTTATCTGCATATCTCGTTAATTACGGAATTTTACTCCTCCATTTACCCACTGTCAAAGCAAGAGTTGTCTGGTAAAGAGTATTGTGGATTTATCGTAAGAGGATTATAATACCCCTTATTAATTGTTGATAGCGACAAAAACGATGGAATTTCATAAAATATTAGTGCCGGTAAACGGTACGAAAGTAGATGATGAGGCTGTTAGACTTGCCTGCCGAATGGCTAAGAAGGATAAGGGTAAAATCTGGGCAGTTTGTGTCATTACCGTCAGGAGATCTCTGCCCCTGGATGCCGAAATTGAGCCCGAAATCAAAGAGGCTGAAACGATATTAGACCGTGCTCAGAGTGTCGCTGATGAAGAGGAATACGAGATAGAAACCGACCTGCTACAAGCACGCGAGGCTGGCCCAAGTATTGTTGATGAAGCTTTAGAACGTAAAGCCGACCTCATTTTAATGGGTATCGAATATAAAAGGCGTTTTGGGCAATTTAGTCTGGGAAGTGTAGTGCCATACGTGCTTGAAAACGCTCCTTGTCGTGTTATATTATTCCAGCAATATACAGGATGACTGAGGTTATCATATGAAAGTAGTAATCATGGGTTGTGGGCGAGTTGGTGCCTGGTTGGCGAGATTACTGGATGCCGATGGGCATCAGGTTACTGTTCTCGATACTGATGCCTATAGCTTCCGAAGACTACGTTTCCAGGGATTTACTGAAGATTTCAAGGGAACGGCACTAGTTGGTAATGGTATCGACCAGGAAGCTTTGAAGAAAGCAGGCATCGAGCAAACCGATGTCTTCTTTGCTCTGACCGAAGGTGATAATCGAAATATAATGGCATGTCAGATTGCCAAACACATTTTTAATGTTCCCAGGGTAATCTGTCGGATTTATGACCCTCTTCGCCAGGAGATGTACTCCTCTCTTGGACTGGAAGCTATCAGCCCGACCAATATATTGGCTCAAATGCTGAAAGAGAAACTGGAGAGATGAGGTAGGTAATTTATGTACATCATCGTTGTTGGTGGTGGGAGAGTAGGTTATTATTTAGCCAAAACCCTGCTAGATGAGGGGCATGAAGTCGTGATAGTTGAAAAGGAAGCTGACATCTGTGAAGCTATTAACGATGAATTGGGTAGCATCTGTCTTCGTGGTGACGGCTGTGAGGTATCTACACTAGGTGAAGTAGGTACTGAACGGGCTGATATGCTCATTGCGGTAACCGGTGAAGATCCGGATAACCTGGTTGCCTGCCAGGTAGCCAAGCACAGGTTTAATGTACCCCGCACCATAGCCCGGATTAGAAACCCGCATAATGAGCCCCTCTTTAAGAAGCTGGGTGTTGATATTACCATAAGTAGCACAAATCTTATTCTCGAATATATTGAAGAAAAAGTGACAACTCATCCCTTGATACACCTCTTAACTATTGAGGATAGCGGATTGGAGATTGTAGAAATTAAGATTCCACCTGAATCAACTACGATGGGCAAGTCCATCAGCGAGCTTTTAATCCCTGCGGAAAGTAAACTAATTCTGATTATCCGTGCGGGAGGTAAAAGCCAATTACCTACGGGCGATACAACTTTACGGGTAGGAGACCGTATTATTGCTTTAACCAGCCCAAAAAAGGAAGAAGAATTACGAGCTGTTTTAACGGGCATTTGAAACACGCCTCCTTTCCACTGACCTGCTTGTAATCACACCACCCCCATCCCTCTTAGAGATTTTTTCTTATTCATACCATCTTAGTTTCTGCCCCACCTGCATTATGTTTGACGTAATAACATTTTTATTATACTGTTAGCTTCAGTTAGCTTATAAGAAGTAAATACTGGGAGGTCTTCTATGGTGGCAAGTAAATTGAGCAAATTGATGATGCTGATAGCTATTCTTCTTGTTGTCATCATTATTGTTGGTAGTATAATCATCTGGTTAAGATATACTCCTAACCAACCAATAGAAATTTCTCTACCCAGGAGTCAGGGGTGGGAGGGAAGTATATATATTGTTGGTGCTGTCAATAACCCTGGTTTCTATCCTTTCCTAAACAAAGACAGCATAGAAGTACTTATTCAGACTGCTGGTAATACTACCGAAAGTGCGGACCTGACTGGACTTAAACTTTATATCCCAGAAACCGGAGAGGCACAGAAGGCACAAAAAATCGATATCAATCGGGCTGAAGTATGGTTGCTTGAGGCTCTACCGGGAATCGGTGAAACCCTAGCCCAACGTATTGTTGACTATCGCCAGCAGAATGGACCGTTCCAGAACACTCGTGACCTGCTTAAA
>CAYOHA010000345.1:0-2711 GCA_964403625.1 uncultured Dehalococcoidales bacterium
CAATGAAATGCTGCTCGAAAGTCTCGGTATTCATAAACACATAGTGGTCACCTTCTCGATAAAGGTATTGCTCCTCTTCACTGGTCGTGTGAGTCTCCTCAACTTTCTCCCCGGAATGAAAAGTCCGGTCGGTAATAGTACCATTTAGTAGATTTCTCAGCTTTAGGCGGTATATAGCACGTCCTTTCCCTGGCTTCATAAACTCGGCTTCTTCAACATTATAAGGAGCTCCATCAATCAGTAATTTTATATTCTTATGAATGTCTGCAATATCCATTTCTACTCCTCACTATCATAAATAAATTATAGCAGGTGTTTCAACAGGTGGGAATAGGATAAATAAACAACCTTAAAACCAATTATTGCACTCAACGAGTGGAATAATATATACTTGACCTGTCTGCACTATTAGGGAGCGGATGAGTCCCGGTGGGCTTCGCGGACTTCAAATCCGTTGGGGGGCATTTGTAGTGTCTTCGGTGGGTTCGACTCCCATGCGCTCCCGCCACACCAATATCCCCATAAAAATGATGGAAGGCTGAGAGTCTGGACAGGCAGGGTATCGTCGGGATTTCATAACAGGTGAGAGTAAACAGTTGGTTGTACTATATCTCTCATATAAATATAAGACTGTTTTTTAATATATTGTCAGAAAAGCAACTAGAAGAAAGCCTTGAAACAGTCCGAGCAACTTTTACTTTTTAAGAAACGAGATAACAGCCTTAATTTACGATGGTTCTTCGGGGACTATGATTCTCATAATTACATAAATTATAACGCCTAACAAGCCGAAAAATATTGACACAATAGCGATAACTCTAAGGATACTAGCGTCTATACCTAAATATTTCGCCAGACCACCGCAAACTCCCCATATTTTTCTGTCAGTCTTGCTGCGATATAATTTTTTAGCCATCGTCACCTCACATAAGATTATTTGAACCACCCGGCATTCGGTGATTACTATTAATCCATTATATAACTGGTTCTTTTAGTCAAGCAAACACTTGCATACATATCAGAGTGTGTGCGAAGCCGACAAAACTAAACAAAACTTTACCTTTAAAGAGAGCTTTAAGGAAATAACATCTCTCTCTAGAGCTTCCTGCTAATTCCCATGATTATTTATTAGAAATAAGGCTAGACGCCAATAAAGTTAATCAGACTTATCCTATTCCATCTTTTTCCTTAGCAGCATGATAACCGCTGCTAAAATGGCATAAAAGCCTGCGACGGCAAACAAAACAGCGTATTCCATTGGTGGTATCGTGGTAGTACTATACAGGTCTCCTTTAATAATACCCATCGCTAAGGCACTGAATCCCATCACCAATGCAAAAATCCATAGAATCCAAATGAAAAAGGGTACCAGCTATCGTTAAATTCCAGGAATCTGGTACCCTTTTTCAACACTCATCGTGTTTCCTTAACAGAAGTCTTTTTATGTCATATCACGTAAGTTAATTATAGTCCTGTATACGCCTTTGTCAATATCCCAAAATAGAGATAGTTTAACATCATTAACCCCCCATATTCCTCCCTAATAACTATTGACACCCACTACTACATACTAAAAAACCCTCACCACCCATCAAGAAGATACCTAACGCCCTTGACATAGTAAGCTTGGTTAGCAATAATGAAGTTTAAGTCGAAACTTGAAATCCTTTGGGAGTACCTTCTATAAACGATTCACATATACTCACTAAGTAATGCGTAATATCTATCCTAAGCCTTGATATGAAGGAGGAATTGAGAGTGAAAGGGAGAAAATCATCCGGTATGACGGTTCGGGAACCAGCCCGGGAAATCAAGGTATTAGCCGAAGCTGAGGTGGTAGTGGTCGGAGGCGGACCAGGGGGACATTCGGCAGCAATTGCCGCCGCTCGGAACGGTGCCAAAACAGTACTTGTCGAAAGATACGGGCATCTGGGAGGTATGGCTACCGGTGGCATCGTAATACAAATTCCCCATATGAGTGATGGCTCCAAAGAACAGCAGATCGCCGGGCTTTGCCAGGAATGGATTGACAGGTTGGATCCAATAGGTGGAGTCCTCGTACCAAGACGTGAAGATATAGGGTCTAGCGATGAAAAACTGGTGTCAAAGTGGCGTCGCTTTATGGGCAATGTCAATAACGGCAGGATAGAGTACACCGCCTGGGTTGACCCTGAACTGCTAAAGTGTGTCCTGAACGATATGGTGGAGGATGCCAAAGTAAAACTACTCCTCCATTCCTGGGGCACGCGGGCTATCGTTGAAGATAATGTGGTCAAGGGTGTCATCTTTGAAAGCAAGTCAGGTAGACAGGCAATACTGGGGAAAATCATCATCGATGGAACCGGCGATGGCGACCTGCTACCCTCCTCCGGAGCGGAGTTTGATGCCACAATCGACCCCAAACTCAGAAGCTCGATGTTAGCTCTAGTCTTTCGGATAGGTAATTGTGACTACCAGAAACTATGCGATTTTCGAGAAGCCGAACCGGAAAAGTACCAGAAACTCACTAAAGAGCTTTCCGGAGTTGCCGGCACAATGCTCCTGCCCTTGCCATCACCACGTAACGATGTTGTCTGGGTAAACAACTGGATACCAGATATGAACTGTATGAATGTGGAAGACCTGACCAGGCTGGAGGTTGAAATGCGCAAGATAATGCGTCGGGGGCATAACTTTATGAAGAAGAATATCCCCAGCTTCGAGAATAGCTT
>CAYOHA010000346.1:0-2693 GCA_964403625.1 uncultured Dehalococcoidales bacterium
AGCAAGGTAGTTAAGGAGCTGTGGGTGATTGAGAAGAATCCACAGGAAGGTGATTCCTCTGAAGCTGAAGCAGAGACTCTTATTCCACAGGCTGATGTTGTCGGTATTACCGGTACAGCTTTCACCAATCATACGATTGAACATTTACTCGAACTCTGCAATTCTGACGCGTACGTCATTATACTGGGTGGGACAGTTCCTCTGTCATCTGTACTCTTTCACCACGGTATAGATGCCATATCAGGGACAAAGGTAGTCAATCCACCATTAGTCTTACGCTGTGTGAGTCAAGGAGCAACTTTCAGGCAAATCAAAGGTATTCAGCTGCTAATTATGAAGAAAGACTAAAAGTAAACAAAGGAGGTGTGAAAATGGTATACGGATTTGGTTGGGGACGTGGTGGTAGAAGAGGTGCTGGTTTTGGCTTCAGGGGTAGTTCTCCACCCTGGCCATATATCGGCAGAGGTAGGGGTGGGTTATCCCGTTGCCAGTATCCTGGACTATCGGGAGCGGCGGTTCCCTTTAGTGCCCCGGTTCCTTACTGGACAGCACCCACTCGTAATGAAGAGCTGGGTTTTTTAAAGAATCAGGCTGAGGCAACGAAGCAACAACTCGAAGATATCGAGCGAAGAATCCGGGAGATTGAGAAAAAGGAGTAAATAATGAAAATCGCAATGTCGGCTACTGCGGCTAGTCTTGATGCCGAGATAGACCCTCGTTTTGGCCGTTGCCAGTATTTTCTTATTGTTGACCCGGAGACGATGCAGTTTGAAGCTCTAGAGAACTCAAGTGCTATGGCGGGTGGCGGAGCAGGAATCTCTACTGCCCAGAATATTGCCGGCAAAGGCGTTGAAGCGGTGCTTACTGGTAACTGCGGTCCCAATGCCTACCAGGTACTATCAGCAGCCGGAATTAAGGTAGTAACTGGTGTATCGGGTAAAATCCAAGATGCTATTGAAAAGTATAAACTGGGGAAGTTGATAGCTAGTTCTCAGCCCAACGTCTCCGGACACTTCGGTATGGGTGGAGGAATGGGTCGCGGCAGAGGAATGGGTCGTAGATAAAAGCGAAATTTCTTTGGAGGTACGACTATGCCTAGAGGAGATGGTACCGGGCCGCCGACTGGACGGAGTCAGAGGGGTAGCCGGATGAGGGGCAACCAACCCGGAGCCGGTCCCGGCGGCAACTGTGTTTGTCCCAGTTGTGGAGAAAAGGTACCTCACAAACAGGGAACACCATGTTACGCGGTAAGCTGTCCTAAGTGTGGTACTAAAATGATGAGAGAATAGCGTGATTATCTCAGTTGCCAGTGGTAAAGGGGGGACAGGCAAGACTCTGGTAGCAACCAGTCTTGCCTTTTCCCTGAAAAATAAACATAGAGAGCAGTTTATTGACTGTGATGTAGAGGAACCTAACGGTCATATCTTCTTAAAACCGGTAATAACTGGTAGTGAAGCGGTCTGCATCCAAGTCCCCGAAATAGACAAGGAAAAGTGCACTTACTGCGGTAGGTGTGCCGAGGTCTGTGTCTACCATGCCATAGCCGTTTTAACCCGGCACGTGATGGTTTTCCCTAACCTTTGCCACGGATGTGGGGCTTGTAGCTATCTTTGTCCGGAAAAGGCTATCAGCGAAGTGGGCAGGGAAATTGGCGTTGTCGAGTGCGGACACTCAGATGGCGTGGAGTTCGTGCAAGGCAGACTGAATGTGGGTGAGGCGATGCCAACGCCAGTTATCCGAAGGGTGAAAGCGAAGACTAATCGTGATGGTATAGTCATCATTGACGTCTCACCGGGGACTTCCTGTCCGGTAGTGGAATCAATCAAGGATAGTAATTTCTGCCTGCTAGTGACCGAGCCGACACCATTTGGCCTTAATGACCTTATTCTGGCGGTGGAGACGGTGAAAGAGCTTGAAGTGCCCTGCGGCGTAATAATCAACCGTGCCGGGGTAGGTGATAGGAAAGTAGAGGAATACTGCCTGAGAGAAGGTATACCAGTTCTACTTACCATCCCTCTGGATACTGAAATTGCCCGGCTTAACTCCCGGGGGATAACGCTGGTTGAGGGCATTCCGCAATGGAAGGAAAGCTTCGTAGAGTTATTTAACCGGATTCAGGAGATAATGAATGCAAGAAGTGGTAGTATTAAGCGGTAAAGGAGGCACCGGAAAGACCAGTATCGTTGGCTCTTTTGCAGCTCTGGCAAAAAACAAGGTGCTGGTTGACTGCGATGTAGATGCCGCCGATCTTCATCTGTTACTCCAGCCGGTCATGCGTGAGAAGCATGAGTTCTGGAGCGGGCAGGTCGCTTTTATTGATGAGGAGAAGTGTACTCAGTGTGGACTGTGCCAGGAACTCTGCCGATTCGCAACAATAAAGGATTTCAATGTTGATGCTATCTCCTGTGAGGGCTGTGGCTTTTGTTCCCATATATGCCCGACTGAAGCCATTACTATGAAGGAAAATATGGCTGGGCACTGGTTTATCTCCGACACCAGATATGGCTCTCTGGTTCATGCCCGGTTAGGAATTGCACAGGAGAACTCAGGCAAGCTGGTGGCACTGGTCAGGCAGCAGGCAAGACAGATAGCAGAGGAGAATGAAGCCGATTACATTATTAGTGATGGTCCGCCAGGTATCGGCTGCCCGGTCATCTCATCTCTATCCGGAGCAAACCTGGCTCTTCTGGTAA
>CAYOHA010000347.1:0-2643 GCA_964403625.1 uncultured Dehalococcoidales bacterium
TATAGAGCCGCAGGATACGACAGCACAAGATGACACTTCTGTTGAGAAATCAGAGACTGTGCTAGCCTAATGAAATGCTGCGAAGGATGATAGAGAGAGTAGAGGAGGTATGAAAATATATGGTGGTTAAATCTATCAATAAAGGAGTAGTGCTAGCTGCTGGAGATGGCGACCGTTTAGGCGAGCTTACGTCAAGAATACCCAAGGTTCTGCTTACAGTTCTAGGTAAACCACTAATTTTGTATCCGATAGAAGCACTGGTAAAAGCGGGTATTAAAGAAATTGCTATTGTCACCGGTTTTTTAGGCCATAAAGTGGAAGCTTTTCTCTATAGTAATTCCATCTCCGAGGCTAACATACAATTTATTTATAACCCGAATCATAAAGGCGGAAACGCTATTTCAGTAGAAGTGGCTGGTGACTGGACAGCTGGTGAACCGTTTATTCTTTGTATGGGTGACCACATTATACCCCAGGATTATATTTCACGGTTTGTAAATGGTACTCCATGCCAAGAAGCCTTGGCAGTCGATTTTAACCCTGGTAATCACCATATTGTGGAAGAGGCGACCAAGGTTCGAGTTGATAGCAAAGGGATTATCAGAGAAATCGGCAAAGGTTTGACACAGTGGGATGGCATTGATACCGGCGTTTTTCTACTAACGGAAAACTTTGTGAATGCTGTGCTAGAGCTTCAACTCACTCGTGGTATAGACATCGAAATCAGTGAAGTTATCCGGTTCATGTTGGATAGAGGGCAAGATTTTATCACGGTTGATACTTCTGGTCTTTTCTGGGCAGATATTGATACTATGGAAGATATCCTATTGGTGGATGGTACGGAACAATGGCTACAAACGCAGTATATGACGGATTTATCTCCAGACACATCAACCGCCGCTTATCAGAACCTATAGCCGGACTACTGGCAAGAACCAGTATGACACCAAATCAGGCAACGTGGGCGGCCTTTTTCATTGCTGCCGCCTCCTGTGCTGCCTTCGCTTTGGGGCTGAACATCGTTGGAGGCATTCTTGCTCAAATCTCCTCAATTGCTGATGGTGTAGACGGCGGACTGGCACGCCGTAAGAATATGAGCTCACAATTTGGCAGCCTGCTTGATGCCGTCCTTGACCGCTACGCTGATGCCATCATAATCTTAGGAATGACATTGTGGTCACTTAACCATGAAACATATCCGGCTATCTGGCTCGTAGGCTTTGCATCTGCTATTGGCACATTGATAGTAAGCTATAGCAGAGCACGCGTTGAACCGGAACACCGCTTCCTCTTTGACAGAGGGTTCGCTTTTCTTGCCTCACGTGATATTCGCCTTTTCCTTATCATGATAGGAAGCATCATCGGTCAAGTGTATTTCTGCCTTCTAGTTATTGCCTCCTTGACTAATATAGTGGTCTTCTACCGGCTGGCATATGCCCATAGGTTCATGGCAAACAGAGACAGCACAGTTGCAGTTCCTCCCGACCATGAAGCAGAATTGAAAACTGGAGTTACTACGCAGGAACAGGTATGAAGGCAACCATCCAGTGTGATTTTGATGGCACCATCATCATGAATAACCTGAGTATCTTGCTGCGTGAGCAATTCGCTAGCAGTGAGTGGAAAGCTATTGAGGCTGAGTATCTTGCAGGTAGGCTAACAGTAGAAGAGAGCAACTGGCGCCAGTTTATCCTGATTAAGGAATCAAGACGCGTTCTCGAGTCATTTGTGCTCCAGAACATCAAGGTCAGGCCCGGATTCCTGGATTTTGTTAAGTATTGCCACATAGATGGTCTAAGATTGGTGGTTGTAAGCGTCGGATTGGATTTTTATATCGAGACGGTGCTGAATAACATCGGCCTACCCGAGGTAGAGATTTACTGCGCGCGGACGGTCTTTGGGCAAGATGGTATTACTGTTCTATATGTTGATCCCGAAGGCTATCCTGTAAAGGACGGCTTCAAACGACGGTGCCTTACTTGGCTCCGAAAACAAGGGTACCCTGTTGTATACATCGGGGATGGTCTTTCAGACCTTGATGTCGCCAAGGCTGCAGACCAGGTCTTTGCCACTGGCCACCTGCACAGCTTGCTTGATGAGGCATCGGTCCCACACTATTCCTTTTCATCTTTTACCGAGGTAATACGCCGCATGAACCGGTTTCAGATGCTGAAATAAAAGTGGTACAAGGTTTCATCTTCCCCAAGAATCGTGAGTAGGTTTTCGGAGGGAATATGGTAAGAGTTTTTTTGGTAATGTGCAAGCCTAATGAAATAATTTATTACAGGTACCCGACTATTCTCCACTTCGTACATGAGAATGGATCCAATAATAAAACAAACTGGTTATTCACTCATGAATAGCCAGCCCCCCCCGTTAGTTTTATGTATCAATAATTCTAAAGATTTTGGGGTATCTCTACACTGACAAAAGCTTCTGCATATTTGAACTCTGTTCCCTGAGCTCACCTGGTGGTCATTTTCAGTAGTAAATGATAAAATTATAAACTTATTACTTCACGGGCTACTAAGTGAAAAAGAGGAGAGTCGTACGGAGGTTTAAATATGACAGATACTGCCATTACCGTCGATAAACTCTACTTTAATTACGGCAGTCTTAAGGTTATCGATGATATATCTATTG
>CAYOHA010000348.1:0-2640 GCA_964403625.1 uncultured Dehalococcoidales bacterium
TTTTCAATCTATTATTGAGCCGGTAACACGGGAATTTAAACCACAGATTATTATCCGGAATGGTGGTTCAGACCCTCATTTTACTGATGGACTAACTGACTTAGGATTAACCTTAAAAGGTTTCAGAATGATAGGCGAAAAAGTAAGGGAAATGGCTGAAATTTGTCAGGGCAAAGTTATTGATTTGATTGCCTCTGGCTATAATGAAAAAGTCCTGCCTTACGGATGGCTGGCTTTACTCTCCGGTCTGGGTGGTATTGAGGTTAAAATTGAGGAACCTGAGCCAGTTCCACAAAAGTTCGTTACCGACTCAGTGTACACTAAAACTGAGAAAGTTATTGAAGAGGTTAAAGGTTATCTCAGAGACTACTGGAGTTGTTTGAGATAGACCATTCTTTATACTCCATGGCTCAATCGAGTTATTAGACGCATAGGTAGACCATACGCTCTCATCCTGTCTTGAGTAACACTGATATCGTAAGGAACCCGGAATAGCCTGATTATTCTGGTTTCGCTGTCGTATATAGCATAAGAGGCTTGGGGATCACCGTCCCGTGGTTGACCTACACCACCGGGATTGATGATTAATCGACTACTGCCTGGGATTAGCTTAACGTCGGTCGAGAACTGGTCAGCAGAACATATACCATTTTCATCACAGTTAAATATCAAGGGTATATGGGAATGACCCACCAGGCAAAAATTAGATTTAAAATAAGTAAGATTTACTTCAGCGAGAGCAGGTGATACAAGATATTCCCAGATAGGTTCTCTTGGGCTACCATGCACCAGAGTAAAGTTACCGTCCTCAATAACTAGTGGCAGGTTCTCAAGGTATTCTTTATCTGATGGTGTCAATTGTTGAGATGTCCACTGACAGGCTGCTTCTGCATCAGGATTAAAGTCACCGGTTGCAATCTTACCGATTGCTGCCCAGTCATGATTTCCGGCAACACAAACATGCTCAGTCTGGCGAAGAAGCTCAATGCACTCGTGCGGTTCTGGCCCATAGCCAACTACATCTCCCAAACACCAGATTTTTTCTACTTCTCCCCGTCGTTTGATATCTTCCAGGACTGCGATAAAGGCGGTCAGATTAGCATGAATATCAGCAATAATTGCGTAACGCATATGAACTTACTTAAATAACTTTTGTAGCTGGTCAGAAGGGATAATTTCTTGTTGAGCAGTAGTCATATTCCGTAGTATCACAGTACCTGTCTTTAGCTCCTGTTCGCCAATAATAACCGTATAATTAACGCCAAGGGTATTTGCCTGCCTTAATTGAGCCTTCAGGCTCCTTGACCCGACAGCCTCTATTACGCCAATGCCGGAAAGTCTAAGAGTCGATGCCAGCTTGATTGTCATATCTCTGGCTTCATTACCTACATAGGCGATAAAGACCTGTGGTCTGGATAAAGGCAGGGCAGGGATATTCTGAGCCTTTAAATTCAGTATTATCCGTTCAATCCCGGCAGCAAAGCCAACGCCCGGAGTAGGCTTGCCACCAAGTTCCTCAATCAGGTCATCATATCTACCCCCGCCTCCAATACTACTCTGGCTTCCTTCTACCCCTGGCACAACCTCAAATACCGTCCGGGTATAATAGTCTATGCCACGAACCAGGCGGTGATTTACACTAAAGGGGATTGCAAGCAAGCCCAGGTATTTTTTCAGCTGATTAAAGTGCTTACTGCAGCTATTACAGAGGTAGTCGATACTTCTCGGAGCGGAGTTAGCTACCGACTGACAGGATGGTTGTCTACAATCGAGTAGGCGCATCGGATTCTTCTCCAACCTGATCTCGCAGTCCTGACATAACCCATCAGTGTATTTGGTATAATGGCTTTTAAGAGTAGTGAGATATCCTGGCCGGCACTCCCGGCAACCGATACTATTTAACTGAAACGACAGGTCTCTAAGCCCTAGAGATTTATAAAACTGCCAGGCTATATCAATAACTTCGGCATCAAGGGCAGGGTCATCATCGCCAATAGCTTCGCAACCAAACTGGTAATGCTGGCGATATCTGCCAGCTTGTGGTCTATCATAGCGGAAGGTTGGAGAGATATAGTATAACCTTATCGGCTGTGTCAGGTTGTGCATACCGTGCTGGATATAAGCACGGCATACTGCCGGGGTGCCCTCAGGTTTAAGGGTCAGACTGTTGCCTCCCCTATCATTGAAGGTGTACATTTCCTTCTGGACAATATCAGTATATTCACCAGCGCTACGACTAAAAAGGTTGGTATCTTCAAATATTGGAGTGTCAATACGCTCATAACCATAGAGCTGGCATATATATACTGCTTTTTGCTCTAAATAACGCCAATAAGCTTGTTCCTGAGGGAGAATGTCTGAAGTTCCACGTGGTGCTTGATACAACTTTTTTTTCCTAACTATTTATAGGGTTAGAATACAGTATTAGACCCGAATTTGTAAAGACTAAACTTTTTATCGAGCCTGTTAATGATTGAAAAAGAGAAATTTGAAAAAGGCTAGAAACTCCAATCCTCGATATCGGTTGCACAAGAACATAAGATTTGTTAAACTGACCTTGGTATTTGGGCCGTTAGCTCAGTTGGCAGAGCACCTGACTTTTAATCAGGTGGTCGCAGGTTCGAGACCTGCACGGCTCAC
>CAYOHA010000349.1:0-2582 GCA_964403625.1 uncultured Dehalococcoidales bacterium
GCATAGCTGGAAACATAGCCGATTGCCAGCGGTATCATCGCCAGGACACAGGGGCTGGCACTGGAAACGACTCCGCCTAGAAAGCAGGCTGGGAAAGCCAACCAGCCCTGGTTCTGGATAATATCACCGATGTTATTGAGCAGACCTTCCATGTGAACTAATAAACTCCCATCCTTTGCAGTTGGGCAATAATCTCTTCCCTTGCCCAGAAACCTGTATGCCTCGTTATTTCTTTACCGCTACTATCAAAGACTATCTGAGTAGGTATTGCCATGATACCGTATTGATGAGTAAGCTCCATCTGCTCGTAAACTTCCACGATTACCACATTCAGTTTGTTTTTATATTCTACAGCGAGTTTCTCTAGAATAGGTTTCATTTGTTTGCATGGTATACAGGTACTGGAGCCAAATTCAGCTAGGGTTGGTTTACCGTTCGTCAGGGCTTCCTTTAATGGCATAGAGGTAAGACTCGAGCCTGTTTTACTGCTTTGGGACGACACGATTTCTACAAGTTCAATATCGAATGTCAGGTCCTTTCCGGCGAGAGGGTGGTTGGCATCTATCTTTATCGTCGTCTCGGAGACTTCAGTAACTGTAACAATCGTATATCCTCCGTCTCCTTGACTCATCTGTAACTGCATGCCAACCTCGGGCTCTAGGTCCTCCGGAAGTTTGTCCCTTTCTACCTCCAGTACCATGCTATCATCGTAGGGTCCGTATGCCTGGTCTACAGGAATGGTGACCGTTTTGGATTCCCCGACCTGCATTCCTATCACAGCCTGTTCAAAGCCGGTGATTATCTGACTTTGACCGAGAGTGAATTCCAGTGGTTCACCACCAACAGAGGAATCAAACACAGTTCCGTCCTGTAGTCTTCCTGTGTAGTGTACTCTTACGGTATCACCGTTTTTAGCTATAGCAGGACCACCGCAACCTGAAAAAAATACCGCAGTTAACAGAATCGTAAGAACCAGGATTAGGAGACTTTTCTTCTTCATAAACACTTTATCCATGCGTTTTATTTTCCAGTACAGATATTGATTGAGGTAAAGCGAAAGAACACTTCAGATAGCAAGTAATTGCTTTATTAGTTTACTTACCCGTTCTTTTATTTGATCCCTGATTTTTCTGACCTCTTCAATAGACTTTCCATAAGGGTCTTCCAGTGCCCAGTCTTCAGTCTCTATAAAGCTGGCCGGGCAGACTGCCTCTGCTTCGGCACCACAACCCATAGTTATCATCCTGTCCGCCTTCTCTATCATATCCACGGTGAGTACTTTAGGGATATTGCTACTTATATCTATGCCGATTTCTTTCATAGCTTCGACTACAACCGGATTCACTTTTCCGGCTGGTTGAGTACCCGCTGAATATGCCCGTGCTTTACCTCTGGCCATCAGGTTGAAAAAAGCCTCCGCCATCTGGCTTCGGCCTGAGTTATGAATGCAAACAAAAAGCACTGTTTTCATTTAGAACTTCCGTTTCAAGTAATTACAGGTCTTTTCAGTAAATCAATAGCAAGATTAGAAATACGTCTGATATTCTCTTCTTCTATTGAAAAGTTGTGATTTTTTTCAATACCCTGCTCAGTCACACATATCCAATCGGTTACCTGAAGCCCGGCGTGCTCGATAGTCTTCCTGGCACAGGCTACCGAGCAACCATCAATAGCAACAATTCTCTTCGTTGTCCTTACTGACTCAATCATCCCATCGATATGAGCACCAATCCCAGCCAAACAGTATATATGACCGATATTATCTTCGGTTAACTTTACAGCCACCTGATTGGCAATCTGTCCGCAGTTTGAGCCCCCCGAAC
The DNA here is from genome assembly GCA_964403625.1 of uncultured Dehalococcoidales bacterium. Classification (GTDB taxonomy): domain Bacteria; phylum Chloroflexota; class Dehalococcoidia; order Dehalococcoidales; family UBA2162; genus CAYOHA01. The sequence goes on from CAYOHA010000349.1 coordinate 1,824, forward strand.
AGGGTAGTATAACGATATCCTCTGCTTTACAGATACATTCTTCTGCCATGTTACTTTACTCCTTATTAATTAGTTATTTGTTTATTAATGTCGTTAACTATCCCGGCAAGCCAGCCGGTGACTGCTCGCGCTTCAGCTTCATCTTTAACATTTTTAATATGCATTCTGTTCCGTTCGACTACTATAATCGTGTCTTTGAGGCGAAAGGATAGAATGTGTACTTCCGGATTATAGCCACAACCATCGATTTTTTTACTTATCTCTGACATAAAAGGGCTGATATCGCCGGACAATTTGACGACAGCACGTGTCGGTCCGCCTCCCTGTCACTCTCAACCCTCACCAGTACCGGGAATTACGGTTATTTTATAGTTGTCAAACGGTAATTTCCCCTGACGTTTCTTAACCATGCAATCTCCCGTTCTTTAATAATGTTGTCTATTATTTTTATTTAGATAATGCTTTGTTGATAAATGTGGTTACCTCTGCTTTAGTAGGTACCCGCCCGGAGCAGACCAGCTCTTCATTTAGCACCAGTCCCGGAGTATGCAGGATGGGATATTCCATTATTTTGTTGATATCTCTGACATGTTCCAGTTTGACGTCTATACCCAGTTCCTTGACTACCTCCTTGGTCACTTTTTCCAATGCATCACACCTTGCACACCCAGGTCCGAGAATCTTGATATTCATTTTTGCCTCCTTATATTTTTTACCAAATATTGTTAGATTCAGATATTAACCGGCTAAAAAGCCGTA